>JAGRBY010000973.1 GCA_020433835.1 Anaerolineae bacterium
GTTCTCAATCAATCGACCCTTGGCTTACCCCGTTGGGTGGACAAGGTTGAAACCAAAGATGAGGCCCACCAGTTTTTGGAGATGTTAGCGGAGCACGAACGGGTAATAAACGGCCTTGATGAAAAACGCGGGTTGGAGTATGACCTACTGCGTACTTATCGTGATTTCCTCTCGGATCGTGATATGCGCCATTTCTTTGCGTTTACAGCGGCTTACAGCAGCCATTTAACCCACAAAATAGAAAATAAAGCGTATGTTTCTCAATTTACCACAACACATTTGGAGGTGTTGATAATGTCTCAAGATAAAAGTTTGAAACCAATTTTGGCGAGTGAGGGGTTTCAGAATGTGGCCAATGCCATCCGGCAGAGTACGGTTAATCCTCAACGGGCTAAAATCAGCGGCAATCGGGTTTATGATATTCGCTACGGCTTGGGCAATGATCTCAAGCGCAAGGCCAACTACAATAATGAGTTTATTCAGGCGCTTACCGACTTTATGCACAGTTACAATCAGGAGAATGTGCAGATTGAAGAGAGCTATAAAGGCCATCCACCCTTTCGGCGCAAACAGTTGACCACGACTGATATTGCCGAGATTATCGACCTAGTCGATGAATACGGGGCTAAAACTATCGGCAATATGCTGGTGGCCTTTGGTTATGCCAGGGTTCCCAGAGAAGCCGATGATAGCGCCACTGAATAAGCCCTTCTAACAAAAATCTAACCAGCAAACTAATAAGGAGCAAAAACGATGACAATGCAACTTTATTCTCTATCTATTTGTGGGCAAGCCACGTTAAACCTGCACTCGCTCAACAACGAGGGCGGCGAAGGCAACCAAACCCAAACCCGAATGGTCGATATTGTTGGGAGTGATGGCCACCTGTACAACGTCAATGCCATTAGCGGTGATATGTTCAAACACATTCAGGCTGAGCATCTGCACCGGATTAGTAATGGCCGGTTAAACCTGTGCGAAGCTTGCAAAAAGTTTGACGCCAATCGTATCTCAGCGGACCCGGCCTTCAGGGAATTCCTAAAAGGAAGCCCTAAACCAACCCAGGTAGAGGCTATCAAACGTTTGATTCAAACCTGCGCGATGGATGATATGGAAGGCAACTTGCTGACCGAAGGCGGCTTTTCCGCCCCCCGTAAAAGTGTGGTCGAATTTGGCTGGGTGGTCGGCATTCCCGATGTTACCCGCACGGAGCAATATTTTCACGCCAAGTACGTGCCGGACCGGCGTGAGAAACCGACCGATAAGGATGAGCGGGAAGGGAATCTGGGGCAGGCCATCTTTCATCGTCCGGCCTCCAGCGGTAAATACGCAGCTATTGTCCATACCGAGCTAGCCAGGATTGGATATAACGATATTTCGCAAGAATATGTTCTTGGCAGCGAGGAACGACTGACCCGCTATAAGGCCCTGCTGGAAAGCTTGATTTATACCTTCGTCGAGCCAAACGGGGCTATGCGCAATACCCAAATGCCTCATTTGGTCAACTTTGAGGGCGTAGTCAGTTACAGCACCAAGATCGTGCCTGCGCCAACGGTCAGCCCTTTGAACGGTAAATACCAGAAAAATATAGAGAGCGTTCGAGACGCACTTAACAAACTGCATCCCGAGGCCGTGACGGTTGAGCGATTTGACTCGCTAGCCGGTTTTACCCAAATTATGCAACGCCTCATCGAAAGCTCAGAGCCTTATCAACTCAAGGTGTAGGAGGAACCATGACTCAATCACCCAAACCTTGGGTAGTGGCTCAGTATCTTGCAACCGCCCTTTTCTCGCTAAAACCGGCCAGTTCGACCTCATCCGGCGGTAAAAGTTTGCTCGTTCCAACGCCTTTTGCCCTCAAAATGGCCCTGCTCGATGCGGCCATTCGGACAGAGGGGCAGCAGGTAGGGAAAGCCCGCTTCAAAACCATTCGTGATTTACAAATTGCTATCTATTTGCCGGAAAAGGCGGTCGTGAACAATACATTTATCAAAATTTTGCGGCCCCACAAAGCAGGGCCAAAGGATGTAAATGGTACGGGATTGCTAACGCCGATGGGCAACACGATTGCTTTTAGAGAGTATGTTAATTTTGGAGAGGCTATGAGCCTGGCCTTTCAGGGGATGCCCACTGCGCAGTTGGCACCGCTCTTGCTCCAAATCAATTATCTGGGCAAACGGGGCGGCTTTATGCAACTACAAGGTGAGCCTACAGCGTACGATTGGTCTACCAATGACTTAAGAACAAATGGCTACACCTTACTCACCGAACCCATGACCGAATTTTCAGTCAATGGTCTGCTGCAAATGCTCGACGACTGCGGCCCGAAAATGACCTTTGACCACGCCAACATCTACAGCGGCAAGGCGATTAAGCTGGGCCGGGAGCGTATCCTCCGCCACATCGTGCTGCCCTACCGGCTGGTGCGGTCGAGTAAGGGGTATAGTTATTATGAACGGATTGATGCGTGAGGGCGGGAATAGATGGACGCGAATAAATTCGCCCCTCTTAGGCTATCGCCGATCGACCGCCTCCGCGGTCGGCTTATCCCTGTCGGCGCAGGCCGACACCCG
>JAGRBY010000974.1 GCA_020433835.1 Anaerolineae bacterium
CTCTTTTGAAGGAGATGCCCCTGTATGAATTCGTTTTACAAAATTGTTCGTGTTTTAGTTCTAATTAGCCTTATGTTGCTTTTACCCGCTGTTGCTTTAGCTCAAGACCCCACGGCTGAACCCACTGAAGAAGCCATGGCAGGCACGATGGAAGCGACCGTCGAAGCGACTGAAGAAGCCATGATGGAAGCCACGGTTGAACCAACTGAGGAAGCCATGATGGCAGGCACGATGGAAGCCACCATGGAAGCGACTGAAGAAGCCATGATGGAAGCGACCATGGAAGCAACGGAAGAAGTAATGATGGAAGCCACCGCAGAAGCCATGGCTGAAGATGCCGGTAGTGTTGTATGTGAGTCTGATGTCGTTGTACAAGCCGATGACTGGCTGTCGAAAATTGCTGAAAAAGCCTTTGGCGACGTGCTGACCTACCCGGCTATCGCCGAAGCCTCAACCGCGAAAGCAGCCGTTGACAGCAGCTATGCTGCCATTGAAGATGTCAACGTTATTGAACCCGGCTGGAAACTGTGTATTCCCAGCGCAACCGACGCAGAAAGCATGTTAGGCTTGGCTCCGGAAACCACCGAAGCCGCCAGCGCCGATTCGATCCAAATCCCCACCATTGAAGAAGGCAAAACAAACGTGGCCTTTGTTTACGTTGGCCCCATCGGTGACGGTGGCTGGACCTACGCCCACAACCAAGGTCGCCTCTACCTACAGGATGCTCTGGGGGATAGCGTGAACACCGCTTACCTGGAAAGCGTGCCGGAAGGTGCTGATGCCGAACGCGTTATCCGCAACCTGGCTCGCCAGGGCTTTGATGTCATCATCACCACCTCCTTTGGCTATATGGACCCCACTGCCGTAGTGGCTGAAGAGTTTCCCGATACCGCCTTTATTCACGTAACGGGCCAAAAGAAAAATAGCACCAACTTTGGCAACGTTATGGGTTCGATGGAAGAAATGAAATATCTGGCCGGGATGATTGCCGGTGCCAAAGCCGCTGAAGACGGCTCCAACCGCGTCGGTATTATCGCGCCGTTCCCCATTGCTGAAGTTGTCCGCCTGTCGAACGCGGCAGCCTTGGGTATGAAAGTAACCTGCCCCGACTGCGTGATGGACATCCGCTGGATCTTCACCTGGTTCGATCCCGTTCTGGAGCGCGAAGCCGCTGAGTCGATGCTGGATGCCGGCGCAACGGTCATTATTACCGGGTCTGATACCCCCGGCCCGGTTCAAGCTGCCGGCGAACGCGATCTAACCGGCATCGCCTACGACAGCGAAAACGCCTGCTTTGGTCTGGAAGCCAACTGTCTGACCGTTCCGTACTGGAACTGGGGCCCGATTTACACCGATATTGTCAAAGGTGTACAGGATGGTACCTGGGTTCCCGAAGATTACTACGGCTCGGCCGCCGACGGTATGCTGGGCCTCTATGGCTTTATGGACGGTCAAGAACCCTACCCCAGTGTCCCTGAATCGGTTATTCCGCAAGTTCAAGATTTACTGGGCCAAATGCAAGCTGACGAGTTTACCCGCTTCGATATCTTCACCGGCCCCATCAACGACAACCAGGGCAACGAAGTGGTTCCGGCCGGCGTTACCTTGACCCAATCGGATCTGGAAGGGCTGTCCGAAGGCTACATGGCCGCCTTTGACATTACCGGGCGCGAACCCTGCACCATCTGCATGGACTTCCTGGTAGATGGTTTTGACCCGGCTGCCGAAATTCCCCCGCTGAACTAAGTGTGGTTGGCGGCGGAGTGATTTTTTAGTATACTGGGGCGCGGACTGAACAGTTCCGCGCCCTTTTTATTTTACCACGCTACAATTCTTATGAAACAAACAATAATAAAACTCTACCAATATAACTATTGGGCCAACCATCTTATACTGGAGAAGGCGGCCCAGGTGACCGAAAACCAATTCACCGCACCGAGTCATTGCAGTAGCGCCGGCAGTTTGCGCGGCGCGCTGGTTCACACCCTAAGCGCCGAATGGATCTGGCGTTCGCGCTGCCAGCTAGGGATTTCTCGCTCTGCGATGCTTCAAGAGGCCAATTTCCCAACGTTGGCTTCTATTACCAGCCGCTGGCAAGAAGAAGAAAAAGCGATGCTGGCCTACCTTGAAACATTGACCCATGATGATTTGAGCCAGACCATCGCCTACACCAACACATCGGGCACAGCGTCCTTTGAGACTCGATTAAATGATATTTTGCATCACCTGGTTTTGCATGGTATGCAACATCGCAGCGAGATGGCCGCCATGCTGACCGACTATGGACAGTCGCCCGGTAATATCGATTTCATTGTGTTTTTGCGGAGGACATCCTCGTGAGCAACACCCCTTACGCCCTCGAAATGAGAGGGATTACCAAACGCTTCCCCGGTGTGCTAGCCAACGACAACGTCAACTTTGCCGTTGCAAAAGGGGAAATCCACGCCCTGCTGGGCGAAAACGGAGCCGGTAAAAGTACCCTGATGAATATGGTCAACGGTCTTTACCGGGCCGACGAAGGGCAAATTTTGCTCAACGGCAAGCCGGTTAAATTCAGTTCGCCCCG
>JAGRBY010000975.1 GCA_020433835.1 Anaerolineae bacterium
TGTGTGTGACGAGTGTTGGGTTTCTTTGGGCGAGGGAGGAATCAATATTTTGTGGGGGGGGAATGGTATTTGACCGGGGGTGAGTCTCTTTCGACCAGGTTTAAACTGTTTTCCCCGCTGTTCTCTATTGGGATCGATAGGGATGTGATCTTATGCCCCACAGATAAAATGGCGATGGTCGCCGATAGATCAAGATTGCTGCGCGTGTAAGTTACACGCTTTTCAATAAGTTTAACCTCCTGATCAGATTGAGGCAGTTCGGCCAGGGTCAAGGCAAATGCAACGTTTGTATGACGCGCTGCGGATTATGGAAAAACAGTTTTTAGATGTTGATAACGCGCAGACCGCGTTATGAATTACCTATGCTATAGAGAAAGGAACAACTTATGAACACTGCTGTTGTTTCTTCCATTGAAACACATCCTGAAAACACACGGCTAACCAAAAAACTAAACGAAATAAAAGGGCAAATGCAAGACAATGTGTTCCCCTCATTGGGCCAGGTCATCGCCCAACAGACAGGAACCCTTATTCGGAAAATTACCCGGCGTCAAAAACCTTTGGCTTTTTGGTTTAGCATGACCGCGATATTTTTGGTGATTTTACTGGCCGGTTATGGTGTGGCGCTTCTCTTCAAAACACAACTATCCTTAGAATCGATTCAATATCAGTTAATATTTTGCAGCCTTTGTCTCATCTTCATCATTGCCCTGCAAAGTTTTATCACGATGGTTTTCGCAACATCGCGAGAATATTTACTCAATGCCATGACGCTGGTAACCGATTTAGAAGATCTGCAGCAGCAAATCATCACCGTTTTTTCTATCAAAAAACAATTTATATTTGCCCTCGTGTTTACAATTGTGGTAACCGGCATTCAAATTATCTTTGCGCTATCACTGCAAACCGACTTTAGTATCGCGATAACCATAAGTTTTGCTTTGATAAATATCATCAGCGGATCCTATTTCTACTTTGCTTTTCTGGGGTTGCCGACCGTACTGCGCTTTAGCCGCTATCACTATAAGTTGTTTACGGCAAACCCCAGCAAATCGGAATTTATTGACCGCCTGTCGGACCTGCTAAGTGTTGGGGTTTATATCGTCGCTATTTGGTCGTCACTGTTTACGCTGTTTCTCTTTCTCTTTTTTGGAAAAATAACCTCGTCGATTATTATTTTGGTTATTGCGTTTGGCTGGGCACCGACTATCGCTTTTTTCGTCATCAACCAAATTGTGCTGGCTAAAATTATCACCAACACCAAATGGATCATTCTCAATAGTATCCAGGCCCAAATTGAAAGTTTACAGCACCAAGAAGCTATTTTTAGCGAAGATACACTCAAACACATAGATACGCTATTAAGCTATCACGACCGCATTGCAGCCACAAAAAACTCCGCCCTCGATGTTCGAGCCGGGCTAAACTTTTTAAATTCATTGCTCTTACCTGTTATCGCCCTGGTTCTGGCCAATCTGGGTGATATCATCGCACTGTTCTTTACGTAATTGGGTTATTTCCCATGTACAGCCAGACCATAACCAGCCCAGAGTTACAAAAGAATAAAGAGGTTTGGTTTTTAAGGTCAATTTAGTTACAATGCGCCCACAGTAAATACGTTTTTAGACTACGAGGTAGATAACACTATGAACAACACCCACTACGACGTCATCGTCATTGGAACCGGCCCCGGTGGCGAGGGCGCAGCGATGAAAGCCAGCAAAGAGGGCAAATCCGTTGCTATTATTGAAGCATTTGAACGGGCTGGAGGCAACTGTACCCATCGCGGCACCATCCCCAGCAAGGCGCTCCGGCAGGCCATTGTGCAAATTGCTAATGCAAGAGACACGCGCTATGTCCATTATCAAGATCTGCTGCGCACCGCCGAGTCGGTCATTGATCGGCAGGTCGATATGCGAACCGGCTTTTATCATCGTAATTTGATTGATTTACAGTTTGGCCGGGCGACTTTTGTCGATGCTCACACCATTGAGGTTACAGCTGAGTCAGGCCTCAAAACCCGTTTTTCAGCCGATGCCTTTGTTGTGGCCACCGGCTCCCGCCCCTATCATCCGCCAGACGTTGATTTTACGCACCCACGCATTTTAGACAGCGACAGAGTGATTGACCTTACCGAAAACCCGCGTTCGATCTCCATTTATGGAGCGGGTGTCATCGGCTGCGAGTATGCCTCTATCTTTCGGGGGTTGAGCATCAAAGTGAATCTCATTAACACCCGCAGTCAACTGCTGGCGTTTCTCGATGATGAAATTATTGATGCGTTAAGTTATCATTTGCGTGAAAATGGCGTTCTCATTCGCCACAACGAGGAGTATGAGCGGGTTGAGGCCGATGATGAGGGTGTGACCATCTACCTTAAATCAAACAAACAAATTCGCAGCGACTATCTGCTGTGGGCACAGGGACGCACCGGCAACTCTGACGATATGGGGCTGGAAGCGCTGGGTATCGAGCGCGACAGCCGGGGCAGCATTGTGGTTAACGAAAATTACCAATCGGCTCAACCGCATATTTACGCCGTGGGCGATGTGGTCGGTTTT
>JAGRBY010000976.1 GCA_020433835.1 Anaerolineae bacterium
TCGGTGCGGGCCTACCGGCGCGTCATTCGCCTGGCTCGCAGCATTGGGGATCGGTTTAACGAAGCCCGCGCCTGCACGAATTTGGGATTTCACTTTGCCGAACGGGGGTGCTGGCAGCGAGCCGAGGTATTATGCTGCCACGCTCTCCAACTTTTCGAAAAGCTCAACAGCGCCCACGGACGGGCGCATACAGAGAACCATTTGGGGTTTTTATATACTCGGCAACATCAATGGGAGAAGGCTCAATACCACCTGGAACGAGCCTGTAATATTTGGCAGACGATGGGGGATGAGCATGGGTTGATGCGAGGGTATCTTAATTCGGGAGGGCTATATAATGACGCTGGACAACCTGATTTAGCATTATATTATCTAAAAAAAGCTTTGCAATTAGCTTTGCAAACAGGAGAAAATATAGCTATCGGTAGAGTCTACATCAACATAGGTAAAGCTTATAGATTGGCAAAAAATTTCGATAAAGCTGAAGTTTGCGTTAGACAGGCCCAAGATATCTTTCAACAATATTCGAATTTATCAGAGCTAACCAGAGCCTGGAGTGAACTAGGGGTGCTTTATTGTCAACAAGAGAGATGGCCTGAAGCCTCATTATATTTGGAGAAATCCTTGAAAGTATGGCGTCAACGGAAAGTTGAATTTGAAGAAATCGAAACATTACTGGATATCGGTGAGTGTGAACTGTCGCAAGGAAACCTGCCTCAGGCCGCAGCGCGACTGCGCGAGGTAGAGCAGCTAATAAATCTAACTTCCGAGCAAGGTCCCTATCGCCATCTTCGGCCAAGGCTGAATCAATATCGTCACAATTTGAATAAAAGCTTGGATAAAAAACGGACTACTTCGTCGGGTATTCATGAGGTTTAGGAGACCGCCGCAGCCTTGCTCACCGGAGTGATTAAGACTGCGGCGGGATAAAGAAAACCAGGTTAGACCGCTATAAACTAGCAGCCGCCACCAGAGCCACTACTATTAGTACAGGCGTGTGCCGACGTAGTAAGTGGCAAACCCAACGAGTCGGCGACGATGCCGGATGAGCCGGCGACTACCGCTAACAAAGCTAAACCGACAAGAACTTTGACAATACGTTGCTTTAACATTTCAATAAACCTCCGTTTGCATAAGAGGCTTATTGAGTATGGGGGCTCCCACCGTCCGGGGGTGGACGGTTCGCGCGCGATCCCCAACAAGCTACGTTTTTTGATTAGATGTGATTAGATTGAGAAAAAGCACCCCGGCCACATAGGCTGAGGCGATACCGGTATCGAGTGACCAACCGGCCGGTTACGTCGCTCTATAGACTAGGAGTCGGGATGGTCAAGAAACCTATCACCTTCGAAAATATTGAGGGCAAAATTGTGGAGGAATCACATTTACAGGAACAATGCAGTCGCTTGGTTCCATTGCTGCTGGCCAATCGGAGGTGGCAGTTAATCACCGATATGCCGGCTTTCATCGTCGAAGTGTGCGACGAGGCCCGGCGTCGATTGGACCGCCCACCAGAGCATCCGTCTCCGGATAAGGTGATCGAGCAGGCAGCGATCAATCGCTACAACCATCATTGGTACGCCGCCTGCCAATCGTCCGAGCCGCTGTCGCAGCAGTTAGCCTTTACCGAACTACACCGTTACCTGTATAATATCGCTCGATACAAACAAGCGGATAACCATGTGGCTGAAGAGGCCGTTCAGGAAGCCTTGATAAATATCTGGCAAAGTTTGGAGCGCGTTAATGACCCTGGCGCGTTTATGGGGTATGCCAAAATGGTCCTGATACGCGAATTGATGCATCGAGCGACTGCGGCCAAAAAACGGTACGAGCGTGAACCTGTGGCAAGTGACTTACAGGCCGGCGAAACGGATGAGACCCCGCTTGACGCCCTTTCCCAGCCACATGAGGAGCAAACCGTCCCGTCGCCCGAAGGAACACCGTCACCCCAGTGGGAGCAGGAGCGACTGGCTCATCTCGAAGATGTTATTCGACGCTGTTTGGGTAGTACTAAACAGCAGGCCGTTATCATCGGCCGCTTTTTACAAGAAAAAACGATGAAGGAACTGGCTGCCGAACTACAGGTTAAGGTTCAGCACATTTATCTTCTATCCTCCAGAGCATTAGCCGCTCTGCGGACATGCCCTGAGTTTATGCAACTGTTGTTACAAGTTTAGAAGACCGTATAAAGGTTTTTGACCATGACCGAACAAAATCAGTCGTTAGAAGAACAGTTGGCCCAATTAAAAGCGCGTCTGGCCGCCTCAGAAGCAACCGATCCGGTCACCCACCTGGCCCGCGCCGTGGCCGGTATTGATGACCCGGTGCTCAGCCATGAGGCATGTGAAGCCCACCTACCCACTTACGTCGATGAAGAAGTAGCTGGCCTAGATGTGGCCGCGCTGTATCCTGACGTCAAGCGGCACTTAGATCTATGTGAGGACTGCGCCGATCTCTATATCGCTATGCTAGAGCTGGCCGAGGCTGAAGCCGAGGGCCAAATCCCCCTAGCTGAAGCGGCACCTGCCCCGGACTTACATTTTCTCCCGCCGGTCT
>JAGRBY010000977.1 GCA_020433835.1 Anaerolineae bacterium
ACATCGCTGGCTCCGACAATAAGGCATCGCTGAACACTGTCTAAGGCTCCCAGCAAGTCGATTTGGCTTTGGGCGGGCAATAACGGCATCCCAACGCGTTCAATCATTTGCGGACGATTTCGGAGGGTGTACATCTGCCAGGCATTAACTTCAATGGTCGATGGCTGAATTTCTTGACCGTTGGCATAGACGCGGCTGTCCAAGTGAGCATTGCGCCAGGTTGCTTTCTGGTCTGCATCGCGAATAAAGACCTGTTGACCTTCATCAGCCACAATGTAGTACACATTGGCCTCGCGCTCAGAGACTTTGCGGTCGGCTCGCTCCAACAGTAATCGTTCTCGAAAGATTAAGATGAGATAGAGCACTCCAACCAGTAAGACGAGCAATATCGTGATAGAGGCAGCGTAGATAACAAAGCGAACTGCATCTGTAATCTCCTGATGGGCAATGTTATCGATATACCAGCCTAAGGCACATAAAATCAGGAGCAGGGCAATGGTGGGTATTACTTGTTTCTTCATAGTTTGACCCCAAGTCCAAATAACAGTGACTTCAAGGCGATAATCAGAATTTTAACGGTAAAATCCGTCGCTATCTGAACATCTCGGATGAACAGGCCCAGTTCGTGTCTAGTTCGAGTTACAAAGCAAAATAGACGTCTCAATAGAGCAAGCACCTTGATGATGACCGTAATAGAGAAGGCGGCAACTCCAGTGTCATCTTCAATTAGAATGTTGACGGCGATTCGAGTTTGTTGATTGAACACTGTTAATTGAGCCGCCATCATACAACCTCCCAACCATTACCATTTTTACTAATTTGACCAGCCTCTGATAGCGTCTTTAAATCGCTGTACACCGTACCTCGTGAGGCGTTCAATTTATCAGCCATTGCTGAGACGCCGATATCACCATCGGTGATGAGGATGTTCAACAACTCAGTTCGACGTTGTTCAATAGCGGTGGCGTCACGTTTGGCTTTGACCTTCTTTGCTCGTTCAAGAGTGCTGTCTTGAACACGTTTTGCCTGTTCAAGTTCATTTTTTAATTGAGCTAGCTTAGTCGCGCGTTGTTCAATGGCTTGGTTGAGATCGTCAATATCTCTGTTTAGTTGTTCAAGCTCAACCTGTTTAGCCTGAACCAGAGCGTCAAGCTCGGTTTGTTTGTCTTCAAACAATTGATCCAGTTCAAGCTGTTTTTGTTGAAGGTCAACTTCTAGCTGTTCAATACTCTTGAGAATATTGGCGCGTTGGACACTGTGTTTAACTTGGTTGAGAAAACTTTCAAAAGAGAGGAGGAGGAACAAACTGGGCATAGCAGCCATCACCCGCGAGACGATGTTAGGTTCAGCGTGGAGAACGTTGAATATACCAGCGATGAGACTACTTCCAAGGATGAGCGTCCACTGCCATCGAGCGTGTTCACCGTGGATCGAACGATAGAGTGCGTTCAAGCTGAAGATAATCACCCCGGCTTCCACTACGAGCGGAAAGAGATAGGGGATACTGACATCGTGCTGAGTGGCTAAGTCAGTTAGAGCGTTGAAGCTCAGAATAAAGCTGAATAAGGCCATCAGCAGCGTCAATGTTCCGGTTATCCAAGCAATTGATTTTGTGCTCATATAACTCCTCCAATTAGGTAGGGTTGTTACTACCTATATATCAAAAAATTTAGGTAGTAAATTTACTACCTATTTACTTAAAAAAAGAGACCTACTCTTTTTTCGATTGTGGTCCAGCCCGACCGTCGTCGATATTTTTCATTTCGCCAACATATTTTTCTAAACTCTCTGCCCGAATCAGATAGACCGGACCAACTTTAATTGCTTCGAGCTTGCCCTGTCTAATTAGACGACGTAAATATTCTTCATTGTAGCCTGTCTTTTCACTGGCTTCTTTGATGGTGTAACTAGGCCACTCGGGCATAAATCCGTCCCGTAACAGAATAAGTTGGGACGATTCTAGCATATTTTGTGCTTGAGTCCTAATTATCCGATTCACTTTATGTCTAAAGAAATATAGGTAGCATTAATACTACCTATATTAATCTACATATTTAGATTTGTCAAGTAAAAACTATTAAGTAAATATTATTTAGGTTTTTACACTTTTTTCACCAACCGGTACCCAAATTTTATAATGGAGCCCGAAAAATGGACACGAAAAAAGGAGAGAAATGTCCTATACTGGGGCAATGAGAAAACGATACAACGCGGCCATCAAGGCCAAAATAGTGATAGAACTCCTAAAAGAAGAAAAGACACTGACCCAACTTTCCTCGGAATACGGGGTCTCCACCAAACAATTAACCCGTTGGCGAAATCACGCTCTGGCCGAAATGCCACGGTTGTTTGAGACGAACAGAGACAAAAAGGAGGAGCAACAAGCTGAGAAAATTAACGAATTGTACGCCGAAATAGGCCGGCTGACCTCCCAAGTCAAAAAAATAAAAAAAAAATCTGGGCTCAACGTTGAGCCGGACTGAACGGCTGACGATGGTCGAGCGAGGGTCGTCTGAACTGACCTTGCAGCAGCAAGCGGAGTTGTTAAGCCTC
>JAGRBY010000978.1 GCA_020433835.1 Anaerolineae bacterium
AAATAAAATCCGTCATCATCGGACTTTGGATTGGGGTCCGTACCCGTTGCCATGGCCGTGAGCAATTCAATATTCACCCCAGCGCCAATGCCTATGGTATAAACTGTCACATTGTTATCCGCTGCTTGTTGAGCAAAATACATGGCGCAATTATATGAGTTTCTACCTTCGCCAAACTGACCTCGCCATTTATACGTACTTGGACAATCAACAGATTTATTAGGCGAACCATCGGTCATTAAGATAAGCACTCGCCGGGCCGCTCCCCGTCGATCGCAAGGTTTTGCATTATCTTGACTTATTGAGCCTTCGCACTCACCGCTTTTGACATCATCTGGATTAGGCGGGGTGTCAACCCCTAACTCCTCTAATCCTTCTCGCATACCTTGGGCAATATTAGTCGAGCCGTCGGGGTAAGCATGATCTTCAACGGTTTGAATAACGTTAGTATAAGAAATAGGGTCCGTAGAAAAACATCCGCGTGCGCCATTTATTTTATCGTGATTTTGAGACCACTGTCGACACTGCAACTTAACTCGCCCCTTGATATTAGAACTATAGGCAATAAAGCCAAGCTGATCAAACTTAGGATCTAAACGAGCCGCAAAGTTTTTAACCGCCTCTTGGGCACTTCGTATTGGATCGATCCCATGAAATAGGTCATCTTCCAATTGATTAGTCGGAGTGATCAAACTTGTACAGCCTAAAGCCGAGCCGCCGCCGGGAAAGATATCACCCACTGTATCATCGCTTGGCCCCGTACGGCAACTACACTGTTCGGGATCGGCCGGATTTTTGCCAAAAGCAGGATTACATAAATTACAGGCTTCTCGAGTAGCCGAACCTTTAGTAGCATCCGGCCCCTCGGCCTTATTCGTTCCCAAAATATTCTTCAATTCCTTATTAAGCGAGCCGCCGTCTACTACTATTCCTTTATCATAATACACAACCATACCTACGGTATTGGCGCTATCATTGTTTGTAAAAAGTATTTTATCTACATTGAAACCACTACTGCCCTGATACAACCTGAAAATAGATGGCGTATTTTTCACTGTCGATTCCGAGCCGAGATAAACCCAACGCCAAGTGCCTGCCGGAACATTTGTCCATTCTCCACCAGTATCCGAAAGCTTATTAAAGGGGCCACCTCTAACATCATTGTCGTCGATCTGCCAATATACGGATTTGCGCCAATCCTTATGCTGGGTTGGACTACGACCATTCCATTCCCAAGAGTGGTTTGAGCCACCGGCTGCCCTAATCCAGACATGGGTCTCGCCATCCCAGTCTGGTTTAAAATCATACTCTACATAAGGAACATTGCTGGGCGCTTTCTCACCTAATGCGGCCGCTCGATCTTCCCAGCATTTGCCGCTCAGATTGGGACCATCGAAGCACTCTGCATTGTAAGATCCGCCCAATAACTGAGGAAATTCATTCGCATCGCTTTGACTATAGGTTGGAAATGGATGGGCTCGAATATGGGCATCGTTAGAAGCCTCTTTACCATCACGATGCAACACCCAAAAACCCTGACCCGGATTACGCTGATTAAACTCCCAACCATGTATAGGATAATCGAGAGAGTAAAACTCAGCTTCATGGACAAAGTATTTAGTTGCTCCGTTACTAAACGGCATGGGCTCCTGTCCACACAGATCGCCTGCCTCCATTTTGCCTGACTTGGCTTTTGTCCAATAAATATTGGCTCCCTTATAATTTAAGGGATCGTAATAGCCATTATTTGGATAGGGATTATCCTTGATATTTTTTGACAAGTTATCATCGCGCCTCCAGCAACCAAAGCAGTTTGTCTCGAAGTACATTGAGCCAGAAACATCAAAAACCACAGCCACATCTAGATTGGTCACATTCTCACCGACAGCTTCACCTTGCACTGGTACACTGTCAAAACCGAAGAATTGCATGAAGTTCATTCCAACTGTCACTTCACCAGATACACGTATTTTATTAGCCGTACCATACAATGCATCGATTTCACCGGGGGTACCGGTACAGTTAGATTGATTATCAGTTTCTGCCTCACCAGTGGTTTCATTTCGATCGACTGATTGGTAACTCATCGTATCAATCACAAAAACGGCGCGAGTGTCCTCGGGCAGTAGATCGTAGCCAGGGAGGGGATATCCCGCTGTAGTACTAGCAGCATCAACATCTACCGGATCACCATCATCCCCCTTACCATTCTCGGAGACGTTAACTAGTTTACCGTCATTACTAATACACCCTCGAACGCGTACTTCGGTATCTACCCCAACCTTATAGCCATTAAGCTCAATATACTCAATAGCTCGACGCATAGCTGCTTCCTCAAAAGGGAGTTCCACTACTCCGGCCAGCGTCGCGGCGTCGGCAGTTCGGCTCACTCTCACCCGCTCGATGTAAACCAGCCCCAAATCAAGCGCTAAGCCCAGCATAGCAATGAGACCTAGAAAGGCAAAGGTTACGATAATGATGCTTTGCCCTTTCTGTTCGCCGTGCAAGAGATGCGACTTAATATTATTCAAACAGTTTTTGATCATAGCAT
>JAGRBY010000979.1 GCA_020433835.1 Anaerolineae bacterium
GTGGACACCTTTTGTATTTCTCGTTTCTTTGGCCGGATTGCAAGGATTGCCGCAAGACCTGTATGAAGCGGCCGAGGTCGACGGCGCATCAACCTGGACCCTCTTTCGGCATATCACCCTACCACTTATGGCCCCAACCCTGTGGTTAATTTTACTACTGCGCGTGGTAGAAGCCTTCAAAGTATTTGATATTCCCACCAGCCTCACCCTAGGCGGCCCCGGTCGCGCTACCGAGGTCTATAGCTTGTTCACCTATCGTACCGCGCTGCGCTTTTTTGACCACGGCTATGCGGCGGTTCAAGGATTCTTGCTCCTGATTATTGTTATGTTCATTGTCACCCTACTATACGGACGCATCCGCGCTCTGTATGAAATGCCGAGGTAAACTATGCATAAAAAAAAGCAGCTCTCTCCAGCCGGAAAAATTGTTGTTGGTATTATCATTATCGTGGCCTTATTCTGGGTTCTCTTTCCCTTCTATTGGGCCTTTCTTAACTCCATCAAAAAGCCGGCTGATACCTTCCAACCCACTTGGATCCCCTATCTGCAATTTACGCCCACGTTGGAACACTGGGAAGCCGAGTTAGCTATTCCTGAAATTCGCAAGGCGCTGCTCAACAGCACCTTGATTGGCGTCGGTGCGGCGTCGTTGGCGGTGCCATTAGGAACACTGGCGGCCTACGCGCTGGCGCGATTCCGCTTTCGCCGTTTCGATAACGGTTCGCTGACGACCTGGTTTCTCTCGCAGCGGGTTATGCCCCCCGTGCTGTTTGTTATTCCCTTCTTTTTGATTATGCGCCAAGTCGGGCTGCTCGATTCGGTTCTGGCCCTGATCTTGCTGAACGCGACGTTCATCCTGCCGTTCCCGGTCATCATCCTCAGTCAAATGTTCCGCGAACTGCCGCTTGAACTGGAAGACGCGGCTTTGGTTGACGGCGCATCCCGCTTTCAAGCGTTTACCCAAATTGCACTGCCCCTGGTTGTGCCGGGCATCGTGGCAACGTGGATCATCTGCCTGGCCTTTAGCTGGAATGAATTTCTCTTTGCCCTGGCTCTAAGCAGCAAAAATGCCATCCCGATGCCGGTCATCATCGCCGGGGCTGAACACACGCGCGGTGTTCAATTCTGGTTTGTGGGTGTCCGCGTCTTACTGACGATGCTGCCGCCAACTATTCTGGCCTTACTGGCGCAGCGGTATATCGTACGCGGTTTAACGCTGGGAGCAGTAAAGGGCTAATTTTCGAAACGTCTCAAAACTTTGATCTTAAAACCAGCCCCAAGATAAACCTGGTTTTACCTCGTGGTACCTGACGGCTGTTAATCTACATCAACTAAAGCGTGAATACCTATGTCCACAACACCCTTATTGGTCGGCATCGACGTCGGCACCACCAATATCAAAGCCATTATTTTTGATACGAGCGGTCAAACCGTGGCCCAAGCCAGTACGCCAACACCTACCTATTATCCTCGGCCCAACTGGGCCTACTACGATCCTGAGGAGTTATGGCAAGCTACGGCCTCGGCTTTGCGGCAAGCGACTCAGCAGCTTGATGATGTCGATCGCATTGCCAGCGTCGCCATCGCCAGTATGGGCGAGACCGCCATACCGATTGACTCCGCCGGACAACCGATATATGAGGCTATCGCTTGGTTTGATCGCCGGACCCAACCCCAGGTTGAATGGTTAGACCAGACTATCGGCAAAGATCGTCTTTTCGCTATAAGCGGTCTGTCGTTGCAGCCAATCTTCGGCATGTGCAAAATGCTGTGGATCAAAGAGAACGAGCCGGATGTCTTTAAGCGTATTGAACTGTGGTTAAACACTGCCGACTATATCGCCTACCGTTTATGCGGTGTACCGGCCACCGATCTTTCATTGGCATCTCGGACTTTGGCCCTCAACTTAGCCGAGGGCCGCTGGGATGAAGATTTACTACGAGAAGTTGGCTTGCCATCCAAGATATTTGCCCCCTTGCTGGTCGGTGGCACAGACTTAGGGCCGGTGACGCCGGAGGCATCGGCCCAAACCGGCCTGCCAACCCACGTTCGAGTGGGAACAGGCGGCCATGACCATGTTTGCGGAGCGCTGGCAGTCGGTGCCATTAAACCCGGCGATGTGCTTAACTCGATGGGCACGGCGGAGGCGGTCTTTACACCGCTAGCCGCGCCGGTTACCGATCCACAGATGGGCCGCCAGGGGTATATCCAAGGGTTTCATGTGATCGAGGGCCACTACTACGCCGGGGGCGGGCTTTACGCTTCCGGCGCTAATGTGGAATGGTGGCGCGAGATTATTGGCCCAGATGATGACTACGCGACACTCATTACCGAAGCACGGCAGGTACCGCCCGGCAGCTTGGGCGTCCACTTTCTGCCCCATCTGCGTATGGCCAATCCACCCTATGACGATCCTAAAGGTCGAGGCTCTTTTGTCGGCCTCACAACTGATGCCAAACGGGGCGTGTTATTTCGAGCTATCTTAGAGGGCTTAGCTTACGAGTCGCGCCACACCTTAGAGTCGCTGGTGACGTATCCGGGCGTG
>JAGRBY010000097.1 GCA_020433835.1 Anaerolineae bacterium
TCCAGCTTTCATGGCCGTCGGGTGCTTCAGTACAAGCCAATTGTGCCAAGCGTGCTTCGGCGGCTCCATCCAGCACTTTTCGGCGGGTCTTCTGGGGCCTGGTGTGGTTGAGGGCAGCTTCTAGGCCCTCTTCGACACACTTTTGCCGGGTTCGTTCCACGGTGCGCACGTTGGCACCGAGCGCTTGGGCTATGTCGGCGTCTTTCCAGTCCCCATTTTCTTGGGCTTCATCGGCCATCAGTAAGATACGTGCCCGTCTCGCTCGCCTGGCTTGGGCTTGCCCTTTGTTTACCAATCTGTTCAATTCTTCACGTTCTTCACTTGTTAATGTTACTTTGTATATTTTTGCTGGCATTTCTTCTCCCCTCGTTTCTGCTTTTGGGAGAAGGATATCTTCCCTTATTTTATCCGGCAAACTTTGTTTGCTGAACTACTAGTCTTTTTGTCACTCACTCCAAACTGAAGAACTGTGAACTAAACTAATTATAAGGAACTAACCTAATGACTCTATCAATTTCTAATGATCTCGCCCTACGGTCTATCTCTTTTGCTTTGGACGGACTATCGTTACGTCAGAGAGTTACGGCTAATAATATTGCCAATGTTGATACGCCAAATTTCAAAGCACAACAAGTTAGTTTTGAAGAACAACTTCAGCAGACACTTAATCAGGATGAAGCTAATCTAAGGCTAAAAACTACTGCTTCAGGTCATATACAATACAAATCCTCACCAGACTCAGATCTCATTGCCGTTAAGCGCAATAACAACACATTACGCAATGATGGAAATAATGTTGATATTGATCTGGAGATGTCTACTTTAGCCGAAACGACTATTCGTTTTCAATCTCTTACACAATTAGCTGGAACAAAACTGGCATTGCTAAAAGATATTGTACGTGAAGGTCGATAAGTTTACGTAGCCTTTACGTTTTCTTAACCCATCTTTTACTGACGATGAATAACGTTATATGTTAAAGTCATGAAAGTAAAAATTTGACAAAGAAAGGAGGTGATACAATGGATGTTAAAGCCCTTTCAAGTATGTTGAGTCAACAAATAAAATCTGATATTAAAGTAAGCAGTAAAACTGACGAAAATATAGAAACTGAGTTCGGTCAACTGCTCCAGACATTTGTAGGAAAAATAAATGATTTACCTGTCGAGCAAGAGAATTTGCTTGCTACAAACGTCGGCTCAATCTGGCTTCAACTACTGTTAACACCTTTCAATCAGAAACTTGGCGAGTTGGCTCCAGACCTACCTGTATCCCTAAATGCTGGGGAGAAAGAGGAAGGAAAAAATGAAGAAATAGTATCAGTTTCATTAACCGAAATTATGGCTGCACTACAACCACTTATTAGTCAGAGTAATATGCCATTGTTATCGTTACCAGACGGTAGTTCAGATGAAATAATAGATTTTGACGTAGCAGTTGCCAATGAAATTAATAATTTGAACACTTCTAGTTTTCTGGGAGGGCTTACAGTTGTTCCGCAAGTGGAAGACATGCCGGTTTCATACAATGAAAATGAGGCTGAACAACAACCGCTAAGTACGGCTAATACGCTATTTAGTGAAATTTTAGGTGTTGCTAATCCTGAAAATAAATCTGGTAATCAACTTCAGACTCGGGGAGGACCTGTAGGTAGTTTTCAAGTCACCCAAATGTCTAACACATTGCAACCCTCAGAAGATATTGTAACTAACGTAACACCTACAATAGTTGATGGTGTTGAATCATCTCAAAACTACCAATTGTCACACAATATTGTTTTAGTACCTGACGAGGTTCCATCTCAATCACACACTAGTCCCCCAACTGAGTTGCCAACAATGATACCGCAACCCATGACGAGTCCACCAATAGTACCTTTGTCAGGGTCGCAGTTGGTGAATGCTGAGTCTATACCTACAGTTCGTTTACCTGATATCCCTGCTTTGCATCAAATTACTGACTCAATTGGCATATTAACTCAGCCAGGACAAACAGAAGTCCGACTACATTTACAACCAGAGACACTAGGGCATCTTTTGGTGCAATTACATATTGCTGATGGTAATGTAGCAGTGCGAATGTTTGCGGAAACACCTCAAGCCCAAGCTCTCATTCAAGAACATTTGAATCAACTTAAATTAGCATTTGCGAACCAAGGTCTACAGATAGATGGATTGTCGGTGACAGTTGGACAAAATAATTCAGCCTTTGATATGCTTGGCCAGCGCTCTAATAATGGTTCAAATGGAACAAATAGTCATCAGCCATACTTTTCGTTTGATGAAATTGAAGAAACTTCTGAGAGTCGAAGAACCACAAATATGTGGGGTATTCTACGTGTGGTAGATTACCAAGTATGATGAAAACGTGAGTTGATAAATTTTAGAAAGTTTTATGATTGACAAATTTAGCTATTTAAAATCATTTAACTTTCTAAATCACCATACAACTTTTACAGGAGAATTTTTATGCAAGTCGATTCCACATCTCCTATTAGTTCCAAACCAGTAGGAGAAAATAAATCTAATCAATATGAGCTTGAAGCAGATGGGTTTGGGCAAGATGCATTTATGAAATTACTATTGGCCCAGTTGAAAAACCAAGATCCACTTAAACCAATGGAAGATAAAGAATTTATTGCGCAACTAGCACAGTTTAACTCACTTAATCAGCTTTCCCAGATTAACACAACTCTGGGTGAGTTGATGACAGCCCAAACTCTAAGCCAGGGTAGTGCCTTAATTGGCAAAACTGTTACTGGATTATCAGATAGTAATGGCGCTATATCAGGGATAGTTTCTGGCCTAAAAATAGTAAATGATAAAGTGTTTTTAGATGTAGATGGGCAGAGTATACCGCTAGATATGGTCAACTCGATTGAGTTGGACAGGAGCATAAATAATGATCAACAAAATCAATCTACCTATACTCCCAACTCAGCAAACTAATAAAACTGTAAGTGAATCACAAGATAGCTCCAGCAGCCAAATAGAGCAAATAGGTTCATTTGAGGATCTTCTTAAGTCTCAATTGGGACGTTCTCCAACAGTTCGGTTTTCCGCTCATGCTCAACATCGTATTGCTTCACGGAATATTGATTTTGGAAGTGAAGAAGCTGTTCGATTGGAGCAAGCTATAGAAAAGGCAGCCAATAAGGGGTCTCGTGAGTCACTTATTCTTATGGACGATTTGGCATTGGTCGTCAGTATAAAAAATAAAATAGTTATAACCGCAGTAGACGCTGATAGTAGAAAGGAGAATGTATTTACTAATATTGATAGTGTCGTACTTACTTAGGGTTGTTAGTAAACTTCTAAAATTTTAATTGTAAACTGAATCCCAACCGGACCTGTCAGAGGAAGTTGGGTTATAGATAGGAGAATTTTCAAAATGATGCGTTCAATGTCACTCGCAATTTCTGCTTTACGTAATCACCAAACCTATATGGATGTTGTATCTAATAACATCTCTAATGTCAACACCACTGGTTATAAAGGCAGTCGTATTTCATTTCAAGAGTTGCTTAATCAGACTCTTCGAGGTAGTAGTGCTCCACGTGGTGGTGTAGGTGGTTTGAATCCGGTTCAGATCGGGTTGGGTATGGCCCTTGCCGGCGTCGATACAATTTTTACTCAGGGAAGTTTACAAGATACTGGCAAGTTGACCGACCTGGCAATCCAGGGTGACGGATTTTTTATTCTTGATAGCGGCGAAGGTTTTTTCTATTCTCGTGATGGCAATTTGGATGTAGGTCTGGACGGTTCACTGTTAAATTTGGCTACCGGTTTTCCGGTCGCAGGTTGGCAAGCCGATGAGGATGGCGCTATTGATACAACCCAACCCTTGGAGAAAATTCAGGTCCCGTTTGGCCAGACCATGGCTCGTGTTACTAGTGAAATGGAACTTCGTGGCAACCTTGATGCCCAGGCCGATGCTGGAGATACCGCCGTAGTTACTACCAGTGTGTATGATTCATTGGGTACAGTACATGATATTACCGTTACTTTTACAAAAGATGCAACCAACAATCAATGGAGTTGGACGGCCTCTACCGCTGACGGCGATATTGGGGGACTCACCCCGGCGGGAACTACTATCGGCTTTAACACTGATGGTAGCTACAGTGATACTAACCCAGCTACAACTCTTTCAATCGCATATAACAATGGGGCAGATAGCCCGGTTACAATAGATCTTGACTTCTCAAACTTAACTCAGCTTGATGGATTAAGTTCTATCGCTACATCCAGCCAAAATGGTTTGCCACCTGGTGATCTATCTACATTTACCGTAGGTATAACCGGTGAAGTCGTCGGTATCTTCTCAAACGGCCTTAACCGCAAGTTGGGCCAGATTGCAATGGCTACTTTTCTTAATCCCGGTGGCTTACTAAAAGAGGGGCAAAGCCTCTTCGCTACTTCTGCCAACTCTGGCGTGGCTCAGGTAGGGTTGCCTGGACAAGATGGTCGAGGACAAATTTCTGGAGGATATTTGGAGATGTCAAATGTTGAACTAGCCCAGCAATTCACTAGTATGATCGTGGCTCAGCGAGGGTTTCAGGCTAACAGTCGGGTTATTACTACCTCTGATGAAATGCTACAAGAGCTAGTAAATTTGAAGCGATAAAATAAGTAATTATAAAGACAGCTTTTTGAACTCTTAAATACTATCATTTTGTCACGCAGGGGAAGATTTTTATGTTGATCATTCCCCTGCGTTTCTACTATTTTTTGAAATTTCGAAACTGATACAAGTACTTATTATTCCCGACAGTTAATGGATATCTCCTCCTCTCCTCAAATTAATTACCAGTCCGTAGGACAAATATCAACCCTCCCAAATCATGGCGAACTTCAATTGGTAAAAGGTCAATTTATTGAGGCTAGAATTCAACGTGTAGCCGACTCATTAGCCTGGCTTAATATGGGGGGAAAAGTTTTTGTGGCACGACTGGAAATTCCTTTACAAGCTAATCAGAAGATTGCTTTAGAGGTGACCGATGTTACATCTACCCAGATAAAATTACGTCTAGCTGGATATACAAATGGTAATCAGTCGCAGACGATGTCGCAAATATTTCCGCAAAACCTTGAAAACCAGTTAATATCTTGGGGTCTTGAAGCTGATGACATCAACTTAGTTATTTCTAAAACGCTTTTTAGCCATAATCAAACTATTGATCCCACTGATGTCGAAACTGTGCGTGCATTATGGCGTGGATTATCACCTTCCTTATCCCTTCCTTCCTTGGAAGGGGCAGAAACCACAGCATATCTTTTCGCTCGTCAATTGCCTGTTAATACGGAGGCGGTTGCGCTCGCTCATGTTTATCTAAACCGTCTACCTGATATTGCACCTCAACTCACCGAACTGTATACAACTCTAGATCAAGCCTATATTCAAATTAAATCTCATGCAAATCCATCATTAGGACAGTTAGCACATTTGCTTGAGAATACACTCAGTCAGGTAGCTAGTTGGATACTTCCTACTGACGCCTCGCCTATGGAAATTGCCACTCGGCTTGCCAATCTTATTCCCGCCATGAGTGTATCTCCTGAAGCTGAATTGGCTAATCATCTTTCCCAAATTCAAAAATTATCTTCTGGCGATGGAAACGAAGGTAAGCCATCCCTTACTTCACTTATTGAAACCTCATCTATAAATGCCTCTTCTTCGTTACCTAATTTTACGTCTGGACCTGCTCCGAGTATGTTACCTGCTACTAACCCACTATATCAGTTGGCTACAAGTATAAACAAAACATTAGAGGCCACCAACATCGACTTACTGGATATTGATCAGGCTGAAACCCAGTCGCTTCACAAACTGGTTAGACAATTAGATTCTCTTTCAAATACGCTGGGAGCATTTCAATTATCTCATTCGGCTCAATCTCCAAATATAGCGGTCGAATCTTACTATCTTTTTCCGATTCCTTTAGCTACCCCTAACGGTCCGCGTACTGCACATCTTAAAGTTTATCGGCAGCCAGGCCGTAATATGATGGATACCAATAACTTACGGTTGGCTCTGTTACTTGACTTACCAGAATTAGGACAAATGGCTATCAATCTCACTATTCATCAAGCTGAGCACTACCTAAGTGGACAAATTTTGAGTAAGCGCGAGCAAACGCATAACCTGGCTAGCACAGAACTAGATAAACTTCAAGAACAATTGGTTGCACTAGGTTATCGAGTAGGGGGACTAACTACAGGTTTACTTGAAAACGATGAATATTTGGCTAATAGTAACGATGCTGCCCAAATAGACTCCATCTTATCCACACAAATCAATATGGAGGCCTAATGAAACAATTATCACGGCGTTTTAACCGACCCAGTTCCCGCCGTCCTCGTGCTGTGGCCTTAAGTTATAATTCTGATACAATGCCAGCTCCAATAGTTACAGCTCAAGGGCAAGGAGAAGTAGCAGAACGCATTATCGCTTTAGCCAAAGAACATGGCGTGACCATTCGGAATGATCCTGACCTCGTTACCCTACTAGCACAATTGGATATAGGCCAAACTATCCCCCCGGAACTATATGCTGTTGTGGCTGAAGTTCTAGCTTTTGTCTATCAATTAAAAGCAAATCGTCCCTCTAAAGCTGCCTAGTTTTAACTTCTTGTATTTCTAGTTCGCCTTTTACGCAATTTTTATGCTTCTTTAATGCGGCTTTTACTGACCCTTATATTGGTAAATGATATAGTGGTAATTGAAAAATAACTCATTGTGAAAAACTCACGAGTCCTTGACCTTTAGCGAGTTTTGTTGACTAACTGTGATGGCTTCCAGATTACCTCTTTTTATTGTTATTATCCTAGCCTTAATTGGACCAACTGTACCCGCTTGGGCACAGTCATCTTCACCCGCTTACAAAAATAAACAACTAGATGCACCTTTGCCTTTATCAGCCTATCCTCGTCCTAACAATGATAACGGCATGGGGATTCACTGGAGTACTAATCTCTATGGTCAAAGTGATGATGCTACCGATTATTTCGTGAATGAGCTTAAGGAAATGGGTATAAAATGGGTCAAAATTGTTAACGAGCATAGCGAAGGTCGTCATTATGATTATCTAATTGAGCAATTAGTTGCTAATGATATTATGCCTATTGTACGGCTTTATACCCGATGTAATGAACCCCTTAATTTAGGTACACTGGGTAAAATGGTTAATTATTACCTTCCTAAGGGTGTATATTATTATGAATTATATAACGAACCAGATCTATGGGGTGTTGATGGAGGTTGGTGTGAAGATGGTGAACCAGACCCGGAATATCTTGCTCGTATTTGGGCACCTTCCGCTCGCGAGGTTTTGGCTCAAGGAGGATATCCTTCTCTCCCTTCTATCTTTCCCGTAGGCAAAAATGTACCTGGCTGGGAAAATAGTTTTTTTCAACGATTCTTAAAAGCAGTTAAAGCAAACGGAGATACAGAAGTTCTTTACGGTAGTTGGGGGGCGGTGCATAACTATTTTTTAAATCATCCCCCTGACTACCCTCAGAACGAGGTCAATTTAACCGGCCAGCTTTTGACACCTGATGAGATTAGCAAGTACAAGCTCAATGAAGCCCAGATATTTTCCATCAATCAAGCTCGATCTAAGCAACACGAGCCGGGCGGCTACTACGTGGGTAGCAATCCCACTCAAGATGTTAGTGGCTTTCTGCAATTTGTTGGTTACCACGACCAATTCGTCGAACTATTTGGTTTTGAAATCCCTCTGATTAGTACTGAGGGGGGCGCAACTGTCGGCTCTTGTGAGGACCCTCGTTATCCCTGTGTAGATGAACAACTGCAAATGGAGTGGACTCTGGCTTCTTACGAGTATATGCTGAATGAAGCGCCGGAATATTACTTTGCTAATAACACGTGGCTGATTGCGCAACAAGCTCTTGATTTCCATGGTGGTTATATTTGGGAAGGTAACGCCTGGTATCACGACCGTGAAGGTAACCATCTACCTATCGTCGACGCTCTAAAAAATCATCCGCGGAAAGGTCAGGCTCGCTGGGATCAACAAACGGTAGATGATTTGCAGCCTGTAGTTGATGACACCGCACCGTTTAGTTCACTCTCAACTGATAGTGACACAATTGCTTCTCTTTCGGCCATTAGTCGTTTAGCTCAATATCCTCGTCCAGTAGGGGATAACGGGCGTGGCGCGCACTACTCTCCTACTATCATGGGCCAACCCACCAATCAGGTTGATTTCTTTATTGATGAACTGTTAGCTATGAACATGAAGTGGGTTAAACTGATGCAAGGTGATATCCCTAAAGTAGAGCACCAGTATCTAATTGAGCAATTAGTAGCTAATGATATTGAGCCTGTGTTGCGTGTTTATAAACCTTATAATGAACCATATGAACACCTAGGTGCATTAGTAGCTAATGCTCTGCCGATGGGAGTGCATTACTTTGAACTGTACAATGAGCCAAACATTGGAGGCTTCCCAGGCGGCTGGCGTGATGGCGAAGCTATTAGTGTAGAACGCATGTTGGATTTATGGATTCCTGCTGCTGAAGCTATTCAACATGCGGGAGGATACCCTGGCCTGCCTACTTTGGCCGTTGGCGGAGATTATGACGACATGCTGTTTCTAAAAACCTTTTTGGATGGCCTTGTAGATCGTCAGCGTACCAAACTGTTAGAGCAAGCTTGGCTACCGCTACATAATTATTTTCTCAATCATCCTTTTGATTACCCTAATGATCCCGTCAATCTAAATAGCATTCCTTTAGGTGCTGCAGAAATTTCTGATCGTAATCTTACACCAAGTCAGGTCGATACAATTAATTCGGCGCGAGCTAATGCTCAGCAACCGGGTGGTTATTATGTGGGCAGCACTGTGCATGAAGATTCGAATGGATTTAGAAAATTTGAAGCTTATGCCAAAATTTTTCACGACCGTTTTGGGTATTACATTCCTATCATCACTACCGAAGGTGGTCCTATTGCTGGTGATAACCAGGATCCTCGCTATCCTCCTATTACCAATGACGATGTAACCAAACTAACTTTACAAGCATACCATGCTATGCTAGATGAAGCCCCCGCTTACTACTTCGCTTTTATGCCGTGGCTATTGGCTAATAAGGCCGGTGGGCATTGGGATAATGCTTGGGAAGATGCTGCTTGGTACAAATTAGATGGTACTACATTGCCTGTAGTAGACGCCCTCAAGACTGATCCTCGTCGCCAGGAATTGAGGAAATGGGAAAGCGAGCCTAAGTCAATTCCGTCAATGACAGAACAACAACTACCTTTCCTATCGGAAAGCCAAGAACCATCATTAGGAATTGCTGCCCCAACGCCTAGCACAGAGATACTACCTGGGGGCCAGAGCAATTCGGTTTGGAAAGTAGTCGATGCAACTTGGCGAACTGCCGCCAGCAAGTATCCTCGTCTACGAATCAACGTACTCAATACCAATGGTTATCCTATGGCGGGGCAACAAGTACGGGTAGAATGGTCCGGTGGGTGGACATTACTGATTACAGAAGCCGATCAATCACATAGTGTTTCAATGCCACTCATAGTGCCTAATGATACATACTTCATAAAGTTGGCTGGTGGTAGTGGCGAAGGGATAAAAGCTAAGGGGGCTGAGGGTTTTGACCTGAATGCAACATTTCAACTGGTAAGTAATTAAATCATCTGTTAAAGATTACTTAAACAAAACTTATGACTAACGGCTAATGATCAGACTTAGTAGATCACCACAACCTTTTAGTTTTGTCTAGCCAAGCCGTAATGGTCTGTTGAGAATTATAAAGTTCGGAATTTACTATGAACCGTATCGTTTTGTTATTTGTTATTTTTGTGAGTTGGATTGTCCTTTCCAGTTGCACAATGGTCATTAGTAGTCAGCCGCCAGAAACAACCGCCACTTTAGCCGCTATGGAGAATATTAGCAGTCCTTATGTAGCTTCGACCTTTATCCCAACTCAAGTACCAATGGACAACTCACCAACTTCTATAGTCAGTGCAACTTCAAATCTACCAGAAACCACACCTACCTTGGATCAAACAGTTATTTCCCCTTCAACTACTATTACACCTTCTTTAACAGATGTGCCACTAACACAGACTCCAACCATCCTGCCTCAAGAGTCTCTCATCTCTCTTACTACTACTTTAGCTGCAGTTGACTCAACACTCAATTCCACTATGACTGTTACACCCACTCCCCTACCTGCTGTAACCGACACGCTAATTCATACAACACCTTTATCTTTTACTAATGAAAACCCTAAGGTATACGAGACTGCCCTAACTATTAATACCTTTGATTACGAACCAGCTTTAATACCAACGACGCCTGAGGATATTGTTTATCCATATCCTCGCATGGATCACAATCAAGTTGGCCCTCCATCACCTAAAAGTCATAGAGCCATTATCTTAGAAAATCAATATCTTCAATTAACTGTTTTACCTGATTTGGGCGGCCGAATTTATCGCTGGATTGACAAAGCTAGTGGAAAAAATTTGTTTTACGAAAATCCGGTAATTAAGCCAACTACTTGGGGAAATCGTGGTTGGTGGCTAGCAACAGGTGGAATGGAATGGGCTTTACCTATGGATGAACATGGCTTAAGCGAAGCTTCACCTTGGGTTTATCAACTACATCAAGGGCCGGATTTCGCTGGGGTAACTCTAACGGATACCGAAGAAAATTCTGGTCTTGTCTCTGAAATTGGGATCACTTTAGATGGTGAACACGCTTATTTTACATTATCACCCCGTATTTATAATCCTACCCAACAGCCAATTAATTATAAATTTTGGCTTAACGGGATGTTTGGATTGGGTTCACAGCAACCTGGAACAGGAATCGATCTGGTACTCCCTGGTAAACAGGTTACTATTCACTCTACTAGTGACTCATCCCTACCAGGTGAAGGTCAGTTAATGGATTGGCCTGTTTTTGATAACCGAGATTTTAGTGCTTACGATAATTGGAATAAATATCTGGGTGTTTTTGCTGCACCCTCCGCTCAAGAAGATTATATGGGTGCTTACAATCATCAAACTAATCTAGGAGTTGTCAGAATATTTCCACACTTATTGGTTAAAGGAGCTAAAATCTTTGGTCCTGGTGATCTAAGCTCAACTCTATGGACTACGGACGACAGTCGTTACTTTGAACTGTGGGGTGGCTTAGCTCCCACTTTTCAGGATGAAGTGACTTTGGAACCAGATGCTTGGGTAGCTTGGCAGGAGAAATGGTATGCGCTCGGTGATATGGGTGGTTTTAGTTTTGCAAATGATGAAGCTGCTCTTAACCTCGGAATTACCAACTCCTCAATTCAAGTGGCGGCAGCCAGTACCTATCCTATAAACGGCAGCCAATTAGTACTGTGGCAAAATGGACAGGAAGTAATTCGCTGGCCCTTTTCACTTACACCGATAAGTCCTTTCCGAGGTAGTTATACACCTGATGGCAACTCTAGCTCCTGGGGGGTATCACTGCTTGATGAGACAGGCCGCGAAATAGCAAATCTAGGACAGACCCAAGTGGTAACTACTATTAACTCATCCGCAGTAGCGATTCCTGCAGCATTCAACCAGCTAATACCTACTCCAACATCTGTTTCACAAGATTTTGCTCCAACTCCCACATCAACGGCTTCCTCTCAAAGACCGATACCTACACCGACGGCTACTCCTCAAAATACCGATTTACTTCCACCAGAATTGTTTGTCACTACTGTATCTATTCAACCCACTCCGGCTGGGACGCCCACACCTACACCAGTGAAGACCGTTCCATGGGAATGGGACCCACGCCTCGATGATTTAGGTATTGAAATTACTCGAGCCAAGCTGGACTCAGGCCAACCTATTTATCGGCTAATATCGGCTCGATATTTAGATGAAACAGAAGCTCAAGGACTACATCACGTTTTTGTTGAAGTATTAGATGAAGATGGACAGCGCATTGTAGGTCAACCTGTCACTCTGGCTTGGTCCGATGGTGAGGGTACGATGATTACTGAAGATAAACCCTATCCGGAATATGCAGCCAGTGCACCCCTTTATGGCGAAATATCAGAAGGAAGTTATGAAGTTGAGGTTAAAAATGCATTTAGCGACAAAATTAGCGGTTTAGGTTTACCTGGAAAACACCATGTAAGTTATCAACTTACCTTTCAACGTGGTGTTGAAACTACCACTAACCCTGTGCCACCAGCTACGGATTATCTCTCTCCTACACCAGAAGTTACGTCAACTCCTACCTCTACAATCGTCGACAAAAACGGAGTTATTTGGGATTCACGTCTAGATGACTTAGGAATCACGATGGTCTCAGCTACTCCTGTAGCAGGAAAGCCGTTATTTAAGTTGGTAAAAGTTGAGTATCAAAACGAACAAGAATCGCAAGGATTACACCATATTTTTGTAGAAGTATTAGATGAAAACAGTCAACGTATTGTCGGGCAACCCGTTAGCCTGACTTGGTCTGATGGTAAAGGTACGATGATTACTGAAGATAAGCCTTATCCGGAATATGCGGCTAATTCGCCTATGTATGGTGAAATATCAGAAGCTAAATATGATGTTTATGTAGAAGACTCAATTAGTGATAAAATTAGCGGTTTGGGCTTACCTGGGAAGCGTCACGTGAATTATCTGTTGACTTTTCAACGAATAAATAATTAATAGTTAGAAATAAAATGCAAATTGATTTCGAGGTTACATCGTTGAGTAGTCTATGTTGGACGCAATGAAAATGAACGCGAAACCTATAATACTTGTTTTAGATGATGAAATTAATATTAGAAATCTTGTCACAGAGACTTTGAGTCGCCATTATTGTGAAGTACTCACGGCATCTTCAAGCGAAGATGCCTTAGTTGTACTTCAGAGCAACGAGCAAATAATGGTAATACTTCTAGATATGTTAATTCCAGGTTCGGGTGGTTTTGAATTTATAGATGTTTTAAAACATAACTCTAAACTTAAACTGATTAAGGTTATTATGTTGGTTCCTCTATATGATGAACAAGTTATCGGTAAGGCATTTGAGATCGGTGTCGATGATTATTTATGTAAACCTTTTAATAAAGGCGAGTTAGTAGCTCGTGTTAAAGCTCAAATTGCACTCAAGCAAACCAAAGATGTACTTAATCAACTTGATCGTGAAAATACAAGGCTATATCAACAAGCCAAACAAGAATCTTTTGAGCGCAAAAAACTGGAGGAATTACTTGGAGAAAGTGAGGCACGCTGCCAGATATTGGCAGACAATGTTAGCGACCTAATTGCTAAACTCTCTCCCAAAGGTGTTTTTACCTATGTGTCGCCTACATACCGAACCGTTTTAGGCTATGAATCGGTTGACATGTGTGGATGTTCTTTCTACGAGTATATTCATCCAGAAGATTTAGAACAAATAAAAGATTTAAGTCCGCCTCTCTTGACCTCATTAGTTGATAAATTCTTTACTTTACGTTTTTACCACAAAAATGATATATATATTTGGTTAGAATTAAATCTACAGGGTATTTATCATCCAGAGACCAGATGTATACAAGAATTGATAGTTGTAGCCCGTAACATAACTGAATACAGCGTATCTGAAACTACGGTTCACGATGCTTCCAATGAATTAGAAAAGCTATATCAAAGTCCAACAACAGAAACCAAAGAACCACTTAAACGGCGAATTATTGATAGTAACCAATCAGAAATACACAATTATGAGCAATTTGAAGATGCTCGTGCTATGTACGTAATTACTCGCAATAAAGATGATGTACCGATCGTTGTCAACTGTAATGAACTTTTTTTAAGAACTCTAGGATATACTCGGCAATTGGTTATAGGAAAACCTTTATCCGATTTTTACAGCTCAAAGACAGTATTGGATGTATTAGATAATGATTATCGACCTATTTTAGACGGCAACTCTATGTCTATGGAACAGACATTTTTAGCCAATGATGGTCGAGTAATAAATACGTTATTGATAACTAAGCCTGATCTCGATGCTGAAGGAAATGTAATTGGTTGGCAGTCTCTATATATTAATATTACCAAACGTAAGCAGATTGAAATAGAAAATGCTCGATTGTATGAGCAAGCTCAACAAGAGATTATGAAACATAAGCATGTTGCATCCGAATTAGAAAAAAAACTAGCGATATTAAAAAATCTGGTAGTAGAACGTACTGAGGAGTTAAATATAGCTAATGTAGAAGTGGCTCGAGCCGATCGTTTGAAAGATGAATTCTTGGCTAATATAAGCCACGAGTTGAGAACTCCTCTAAATGCTATTTTGGGTATATCAGAAGGCATGCTAGAAGAAATAGGTGGACCTCTCTCTGATAGTCAGCGAAGATTTCTTACTAGTATAAAAGAAAGCGGCCAAAATTTACTCTCTTCAATCAATGATATCTTAGACATGTCTAGAATAGAAGCTGGAAAAATGTATTTAGATATAGGTCCTGTTTCTATTGTATCTGTTGGCCAAGCTAGTTTGCGTCTCATCAAGCAATCCGCACACAAGAAACAAATTAAAATTTTTTCGCACTTTGATAATAACATTAATACCGTTCAAGCTGATAATCGTCGGCTTAAACAAATTTTGGTCAATATGCTGAGCAATGCAATTAAATTTACTCCTGAATATGGAAAGATTGGCCTAAATATAATTGGTGACCCTCAAGAACAGATCATTCACTTTATGGTGTGGGATACTGGTATTGGCATTTCTCCAGAGCAAATACCTGAATTATTTAAGCCGTTTGTACAGTTAGATAGTCGGCTGTCCCGTCAATATTCTGGTACAGGTCTAGGCCTAGTGTTAATACAACGTATAGCTGAAATGCACGGAGGTAGCGTTTCGGTAGAAAGCCAAGTAGGGCAAGGTAGTCGCTTTACTGTATCTTTACCTTGGCATAATGAAAAAGTTGAGATGCAGTTATAGTGCTTGCATAAATACAAATTATTAGATGCGAACAGGTACACTCACACCATAATATTACAATTGTTGTCTTGATAATAGAGAAACTGTATTTAGCTCGTTTTAAAAGATACTTATATCTATTTGAACCTTTTTTGGGAATTGACTACGGAACTATCTATGAAATCAGGTGTATTTTGAATAGAAGTAAATCGAAAGGTTTTCGTATATGACAAAAAACAATAGCACAATTTTAATTGTAGATGATGAACCAGTTGGACGCGATGCTCTAGAAATGTTGTTAACTGCTCAAGGATACAATTTGGCGTTTGCTGGAAACGGTATAGAAACTTTATCCAAAGCAGCAGAACTTACTCCTGATTTGATCCTCTTAGATGTGATGATGCCAGATATGGATGGCTATGAGGTCTGTCGTCGATTGCGTTCCGATCCTTTATTAGCTGAGGTACCCATTATTATGGTTACAGCACTTGATGACCGGGATTCTCGGTTGACTGGAATCGAGGCTGGTGCAGACGATTTTGTCTCTAAACCCTTTAATCGAACTGAGTTGCGTACTCGTGTGAAAACTGTAACACGACTTAATCGTTTTAGACGACTGTTAGCCGAGCGTAAAAAATTTGAATGGGTAGTTGAACAAGCTGATGATGGTTATTTGATCATTAATAACAAAGGTGAAATTAGCTATCTCAATCAACAGGCTCGTCTCTATCTTAATCTTTCTCCTGATCAGAGTGAAATTATTACTAAAACTTTTCAAGAATTAGTGCAAGAGCAATACCGCTGCGAGCCCCAGAAAGCGTGGGCAAATCTTTATACAATACGGCAAATTGCTTCTCAAGAACCATCGGCCCGCTACCTAGTTCGGCCAGAGACGGCTATAGCAGGTACTTTTTGGCTACACGTGGATATGTTGCGCGTTGACCAACCCATCTCTGCTAATGGGAAAACAGCTGGAGGATCAGATTGGTTAATTCGGTTGCGAGATGTCACTGAACAAATGGTATTACAGCGTACTAAATGGGAGTTTCAATCTATGGTTGCTCACAAACTCCGTACTCCACTAATACCAATGTTAAATAGTCTGGAACTGCTGACTCTACGTGCCCCTCATTTAAGTAATGAGGAAACTGTTGAATTTGCTCACATAGCTCTTACAGGCGTTAAGCAGCTTCGTAATGAAGTTGATGATGTACTACAGTATATGGACGCTACTGGCTTATCCAAGCCCAATTCTACTGATAGATTCGTGCTGTCCCAACTTTATCCTATTGTTAATGCTATCTGTACTGATTTAGAAATAAATCTATTACCTATGCATAACTTTGAAGAATTAATACATAATACATCGGCTCTTTTTATTTCAAAGCAAGCGATGGAATTAATTTTGAGAGAGATTATAGAAAATGCTAAAAAGTTTCATCCACGAAGGGCACCCGTAGTAGCAATTTATGCTTCTTACTTATCACCCCATCAATTTAGCGTTCAGATTGCTGATAATGGTTT
>JAGRBY010000980.1 GCA_020433835.1 Anaerolineae bacterium
CCTAACACCTTCTGGCCCGCCGCCGACTCGGTTACGGTTTCGAGCGGGGCCGAACTTTCGCGCAGTGAAGGCGGGATATCGAGCCACGTTTGGGCCGGAATAAGTTCGACCCATTCGCGTTCGATTAAGGCGTTGACCGGCGCAATCGAGCAATCGACCGCGGCCAGCACGCTGTCGAGCGCGGGCAGCGGATCGTCCAGTTCGGCCAGGTAGAGCAGTATCTCGGCCTGCTTAGAGGGTCGGCCCAGGGTCGGCAGCACCGTATCGATGGTGTCGGGCGGAATGGTCAGCTCGACCATACGCTCGATTTTGGGGCCGACGCGCGGTTTGGTCAGCACGCTCTGCTTGTGGGCGACCCCTTTTTCGACCAGGCCATCAGCCGTGCCGGGATCAACCTCGGCCAGGGGGGTGGCTCCTTTTTGACGCAGATAGGTCAGCAGTACCCGCTCCGGCGCAGTTAAGGGTGCGGACGGCTTAGCCTCGACAGGGACAAGCATTAACTCCGGTTTGCGGCCCGATCCGGGTGGTAGAAAGTATTGGATGCAGTTGGCCAGCGGCGCGATGTACTCGCGTGAGAGCCACTGCGCCAGGGCAATTTGACCGGGCGTGAGGGCCGGAACGGGATCGAGAATAGCCTCAATGGGACGGGTGTTGTCCACCGGCGAAATCTCGCTTAGGCCGACAACAACGCCCATCAACTGTTGGGTGCGAAACGGCACCGCCACCAGATGGCCAACCTGAAGCTGATCGATGAGGTGGGGCGGGATATGATAATGAAAGGCCAGCGCCAGCGGGTTATCATCTTCCGGTACATCCTGCTCCGGGGACGCTTCGCCCATTTCCGGGGCCGGAATAGCATCGTCTTCGGGAAGATCGACAAACCTGCGCCGGTCTCTTTTGACAATAGGACGGTTTACAACAACTTCGGCGTACATGTCATTAACTACGCCAGCCCTTGCCACATAACTATCGAGAGCGGGATGCCGATGGCCAGCACCATTACACCCAGAGCCGGCACCCACCAACGGTTAATGAGCGAAACCGTATCGGCAACGCGGGCGTCGCCGGTGTATTCGTTAACCACTTTATAGCGTGGGGCCAGGCCGTAGCCCAAAAGATAGCCGGAAATTAAGCCGCCAATGTGGGCCATATTGTCGATACCGGCAATTGTGAAGCCGAAAACCAGATTGATGCCGATAATGACCAGCGTACCTTGAATCCGAGCCTGGCTAATTCGCCCCAGATCGTTGCGATGCAGCAGGAAAAAGGCCAGGTTCATGCCAATGATGCCAAAAATAGCGCCGGATGCTCCGGCTGATAAAACGGCTGGTCCTTTTGAAGCAAAACTGACCAGGCTGCCAAAGAGGCCCGACAAGATATAAATGATCAGGAAGCGATCCGGCCCGTAGAGCCGTTCCATTTCCAGGCCAAAAATAAAGAGAGCGTAGGCATTGAACAACAAGTGAACTGCACCAATATGGAGAAACATCGATGTGAACAGCCGCCAAATTTGGCCGTTGAGAATCCCCGGTCCGTAATTGGCTCCATAGTCAATTAAAATCTGTATATTTGTCGAGCCGCCGGCAATCGTCATCAAAATCCAAACTACGACAATTGCAGCCAGCAGGGCGTACGTGAAAAATGGTTTGTAAAGCGGCAGCGGCAAGGTCGGATGCGGTTCGATGGGCGGTGGTGAGTTGTGATAAGGATCTGTATCGCGATAGGTCATAAGGTTATCTCTCTTTGGCGCACGCGGCACCGTTCGGCGGTAATAACTGAGGCGATTTTGTGGCACGTTTCGTCGAGTTTGTCGTGCTCGTTGATGATAATGTAGTCGAACATCGCCAACCGCTTTTGCTCCTGACGGGCGGTGGCGATGCGCAATTTGAGCTGGTCTTCCGGCTCTGTTTTGCGCTGGTTCAAGCGTTGGATCAGGGCTTCTTCCGACTCGGCCGAAATGTAAATCAAAACAGCTTCCGGCACCAGGCGGCGGATCGTTTCCGCGCCCTGTACATCGATGCGCATAATCACATCTTTGCCGCTGGCCAGCGCCTTGCGCACCTGGGCTTTGGGAATGCCTTTATAATCGCCATAGACAATGGCATATTCCAGCAGTTCATCTTCTTCAATCATCTCGGCAAATTTGGTTTTGGATACAAAGAAATAATCCACGCCATCTTCTTCGCCGGGTCGCTTAGGGCGAGTAGTGGCGGTAACTACAAAATAGAAGGGATACCCCAACTCTTGCATGCGAATAAGCGCCATATCTTTGCCGACGCCGGATGGCCCGGAGATGACAACTAATAACGGTTTTTCTACACGGGTGTAGGGATTAATTTGGGTCAAAGCAGTTCTCCATCTTTTTATCTTTGTTGTTGGTGTAGAAGATCAGGTGATCAGGTGGTGGGAGGTAACCGTCATTGTTTGACGGTATGTCTATTATTGTATGGTATCTGTCAAATTTATAGAGTCAAGTTCGCTCTTGATTCACATCTTGGTAATAGGGTATAATACCATACAAGTTTGATGTGAGGATAATACGA
>JAGRBY010000981.1 GCA_020433835.1 Anaerolineae bacterium
GAACACGCAACTTACAATCCTAAGATCAAAGTGGTTATTGCGGTTGACCCTGAGTTGACTACTGTTTTTACCACGGCCAGTTTAAGTAATATTTCAATCCAGGTAACCATCATCAATCTGGGCCAACCTAATACGATCTTACCTGGGCTTAATGCTTCGGGACTAGAAGGGTTGATCCGCGATATAAGCTATGAGACCGTGCCTGACGCCACCCAATTCAGCGCCTTCAGCGAATGCACTTCGAAAGGCGCTTTCATCCTCCAAAGTGAAGGCGACAATGAAGCCATTTGTATCGATGGCGGCGAACGGTCTCGGGCAGAAATACATCGGCAATTAGCTGAGATGATTGAAAACACATTAGTACAAAGTTTTTCAAACAACTAACGACCTATGGGGCGGTAGTCGTGATGGGGGTACGGGGAGGAAGTGCTGTTGGTCCCACACAGGAAACGCACCCCCGTTTTCCTTCTCACTTGTCCTCCCAAACGTTTGTGCTAGAATAATACCGTTCTATTGGCTTTATTCATATTCACCGGAGACATTTCCCCCCCAATCTCCCAGTCTCTAATCTCCCGTCTCCCGTCTCCAATCTCTAACCATGCCATCACTATCCGACAAACTCAAAGCCCTCGGTGTGCAGGTCGGCGCGCGAAATCTGCCAACGCCGCCCAAACAGCTACCGGAGGCCCATCCAATCGAAGAGGTTGTTGCCGGCTATCCCCAGTCGACGCCGCACGGCCCCGTTTTCTTATCCGAAACGGCCTACACCAACCGCTACCGGCACGGGCAGGTTGGCTTGTGCTTGGAAGCGCCTCTCGGCTGTATCGCCGATTGGGCCGATGAGCGCTTGACCGGGTGCGATCTGGAGCAGTTTGTCTTTCTCGATACCGAAACATCGGGTCTGGCCGGCGGAACCGGCACGTATGCCTTTCTCATCGGCGCGGGCCGTTTTGCGGGCGACACCTTTAACCTGACCCAATTCTTTATGCGCGATCCCACCGAGGAACGCGCCCAGCTTCACGCGTTGACCGAATTCTTGGAGCCGTGCCGGGCGCTGGTCACCTTCAACGGCAAATCGTTCGACGCGCCGCTGCTCAACACACGCTATACGCTCCATGGACTGGAGTCGCCGCTGCCGGACCTGGCTCATCTCGACCTGCTGACGCTGGCCCGCCGGCTGTGGCGCGACCGGCTGTCGGATCGCAGTTTGGGTAATTTGGAGATTGAAATTCTGGGCTTTGAGCGCGCCGGAGAAGATGTCCCCGGCTGGTTGATTCCACAGATCTATTTCGATTATCTGCGCGGCGGTGACGCCCGCCCCATAGGCGGCATTTTCTACCACAACGCGATGGACATCGTAGCCATGGCCGCGCTGCTCAACCATATGGCCCAACTGCTGGCCGATCCCCTCACGGCGGTTGAGCATGCCCTGGATTTAGTCGCCGTCGGCAAGCTCTTCGAGGCGATGGGCCAGATCGAGCAGGCGGTGGCCCTGTTCAACCACGGTATGGCCCGCAACGACTTGCCGGAAGAGCATTACTGGCTCACGCAGCAGCGACTCTCATTTCTGCACAAACGCTCGCAAAATATGGCGGCGGCTATCGAGGTTTGGGAACTGGCCGCAGACGGTCGCCAGATTTACGCTCACGTCGAGTTGGCTAAATTCTACGAACACAAGCAGCGTGACTACCGCCAGGCGCTCGACTGGACAGAAACGGCGCTCGATCTACTCAACCAACCCACCGCCTCCCGCCACGAACGCCAAGAGTGGCTGGGCGATTTGAAACATCGCCGCGCGCGGCTACAAAAAAAACTAGAACGTGGAACGTAAACAGAATAAAGAGATGAGGAGATTGAGGGATGGATTAATCTCCTTATCTCCTAACCCGAACAATCCGGACCCAAAAAAGATTTTGGACAGAATTAACAAGATTTACAAGATATTTAAACGGTATTTTTATCTTGTTAATCTTGTAAATCTTGTCTAATTTTCTGGTCCAAAATGCAAGAAGTCAGTTGATAAGCGCCTAAGCTCTCAATCTCCCCATCTCTAATCTCTTTCGGCCAAACCTTTAAAAGGAGCACACCATGCCCACCCAATTCATCGACCTCAGCCACACCTTTGAAGACGGCATGCCCGGCTTCAAGCTCAAAAATGAGGACGGCACGTTTACCCAGTACACCGCCCACATCTATCCGTTTATGACGCACGAGCAATCGCGACCGAAATTTGAGGGGCTGGCCGCGTTCGAGATTACCGAGATGCGCTTTCAGACCTCGGTTGGCACCTATCTCGACTCACCCTACCATCGCTACCGTGACGGGCGGGACATCAGCCAGATTAAACTAGAGGAAGTGATATTGCCCGGCCTGGTCGTCGATGTGCGGGGCAGCGGGCCGTTCGAGGCGGTTGGGCCGGAGGTGCTGCCGTTTAACCTCAATCTGGCGGGCAAGGCGCTGCTGTTCAATTTCGGCTGGGATCAGTACTGGGGCACGGAAGCCTACCAGGCGTATCCGTTTATTTCACCCGTGCTGATCGAGAC
>JAGRBY010000982.1 GCA_020433835.1 Anaerolineae bacterium
AACCCGCCAGCTATCCGCCGCCGAATGGGATGCCATTTTGGGCAACACCTGGCAAAATGCCCAATGGGGATACGTAGGTGAGCCGACGCTGTTGATGCGCTTGCGCGGAGCGCAGGCCAATTTAGCCCAATCGCCTCCGGAGCCGGCTACGGCCGAACAAAAGAAAACGCTGATGCTCGATACGCCCGTGGACGAATTGCCCGCGATCGATGACTACCACTGGAACAGTATCGCCAACAGTTCCAGCTTAGTGGCGACGCTGTTGTGGTGGTTGGCCATCTTCATCATTGGGTTGGCGGCGTTACCGGCGGCGTTTCTGCTGTTCAACCATCTACCGGATCGAGGCTACGGCTTGAGCAAGAGCATCGGGCTGCTGTTGGTTAGTTATTTCGTCTGGATGAGCAGCAGTTTGGTGGGGACGCGCTGGCTGGGCAACACCTTGCCTACGGCCATTATCGCGCTGCTGTTGCTCGTTGCCTCCGGCATCTTCCTATTTATAAAGTACCGGCGGCCGCTCCTCACCTTTCTGTGGGAGCGCCGCTGGCTGATTTTAGTTACCGAGGCGTTGTTCGGCCTGGTTTATTTGATCTTTGTCTATTTGCGTATTCTGAATCCCGATTTATGGCACCCCTGGTTGGGCGGCGAAAAGATGCTGGAGATCGGCTTTCTCAACGCTATCGTTAAAAGCGCCGCTATGCCGCCCTATGATCCTTTCTTTGCCGACGGCATCATCAACTACTACTATTACGGCCTCTTTCTGGTGGGCATTTTGATTAAATTGACCGGCATCCAACCGGCGATTGCCTTCAATCTGGCCGTGCCGACGCTGGCGGCGCTAACCGGCATCAGCGCCTTTAGCCTGGCCGGCAATCTGGCCTCGGCGGCTGTCGCTAAAACCCATGTTCACCTGGCGATGATGCGGGCGATTCCGGCCGGCATTCTGGCTACGTTTTTCATCGTTTTTATGGGTAACATTGAAGGCGCAGCCCAATTTCTACGCAATCTGGCGACTGCCAGCATGAACGACTTTGAAACCGCCATTCCGGGCGTCAATACGGTGTTACTGGCCGGGATCGGCTTGCTCCAGGTTCTCGGCGGCGAAGGCATCGCCGCTTACAACTATTGGGACCCCACTCGCGTTATTCCCGAAACGATTAACGAATTTCCCTTCTTCAGCTTCTTGTTCGCCGATCTGCACCCCCATATGATCGGCATTCCAATCACCATCCTATTCCTCAGCCTCGCCTTCAATTGGATCGCCGTCCCCGCCATCGGCCAGTCTTCAGTACCCACACCTCATTCATCATTCATCATTCACCATTCACCATTCACCTTCCCGGCGCTTCTCCGCTGGCTGGCCATCCCGTTTGTGCTAGGCGCGATCGCGGTGATCAACACTTGGGATTTGCCCACTTACCTCGGCCTAATGCTGGCGACGTTTGTGTTGGCCCGTTACCGTAGCCTCAAGGCCGATCTTACGCTGGGCCGCGTGGGGCTGCTGCTAGCGACCGGCCTTCTTTTTACCGGCGCAGTTTTGGCCATGACTTATCTGCTCTACATCCCCTTCTTTGTCAATTACCAACCCCCGGCGGAAACCGGACTGGGGCTGGTGACGACTAAAACGCCGCTCGGCCAGCATTTGAGAATTTGGGGCTTCTTCATCTTTGTGATTGCCTCGTGGCTGTGGTTATCGCTGCTTTTTCCTAGAACGCGCAACAGTCTGCTGCGAACGGCCAGTCTTTACCTGCGCCGCTGGAATGTGTGGCCGCATCTGTCGGAAATTTACAACGCGCTGGTTAAGCGCAAGGTCGATACCAGCGAGTTCGTACCGTGGGGGGTGGGGCTGTTGTTTCTGATCACGGCCGGGCTGTTCCTGTTCGGTTATCGGGTGCCGGCCTATTTGCTGCCACTGGTCGCGCTGGCCCTGGCGCTGCTGTTCCGGCGCGAGACGCCGGCGTCGGTCGCCTACTTGGGGCTACTGGCCTTTACCGGCCTGTTTATTCTGCTCGGCCTCGAATTCTTCTTCCTGCGTGATTTCTTAGGCGGCGGCGACTATTACCGCATGAACACCTTGTTCAAATTCTTCATTCAGGTCTGGATTATTTTCGGCATTGTGGCCGGGGTCGTCTTTCCGCAAATTTGGAATGCCAGCGTAACCTGGAGCCTTCCGAAGGCAGTGGTTTGGCGGAGTGTCGCCCTCATTCTGCTGGTAGCCGGCCTGGTTTATCCGATCTTCGGCGCCCGCACCCGGGTGGATGATCGTTTCCCCGGTGAGCAGAATCGGCCGCCGATCGGCACGCTCAACGGCATGGCCTACATGACTACCGGGGTCTTCGAGTGGCCCGCCGGCAATCCTATCGAATTGGCTTATGATTACGAGGCGATTCGCTGGCTTCAAGACAATGTGAAGGGCACGCCCATCCTCGCTGAGGCCAAAATCGGCTATTATCGCGAGGGGGGGATGCGCGTGGCCGCCTATACCGGCCTACCGTCGATCTTGGGCGGTCTGCACCAAAACGAGCAGCGCTACCCGTCGCAG
>JAGRBY010000983.1 GCA_020433835.1 Anaerolineae bacterium
CGCGAGCGCGACCGTCGTCATCGGACACAATGAGAATTTTATCGATGCGATTACTGCGCACGCTTGGAGCCAACTGCTGTTCCGGATCGACGGTTTGGCACACGGCAATCGTCGCATTGACTACACATTCATTAATTTTATTGTCGAAAAGTAGACCAAAAGCATCGGCATTGGTTTCCTCATCATTAGAGAGAATGATCAGAACATTTTGATCCTCTGTTTGATGAAGATAAAACAATGTAGCTCCACCCTGCTCTAATTCACCGATGCCTTCAATTTGAATTCGCCCCTGGACAAAATTCTCCTCGTCCTCTTCTGCACCGTCAAGGCTGCTTATGGTGGAAAGCGCGACAGTCCCTCCCCCTCCTTCAGTCGATTCATCCTCGACATCTTCGGGGTCAAGCAGTACGATGTTGGCTTCATCTAAATACTTCTGAACAGCATCGGCCTTATCAAATCGGCTAATGTAAATAACATCCCGACTATCGCTAATTTTATCAGTAAACTCCACCGTCCGTTCGGTGTCTTCCAAATACTCTTTGAGTTTTACCGCATCTTCAAATTGGCTGTTAAAGACCTTGGTGTCATCAAAAACAATATCGACTTCCTTATTAAGGAAGTACGGAAAATCACGAAGCTCAAAGGTGCGGTTGCCAGAGGTTAAAAAATTGGCAATATTATTGATCAGGGTGCCGTTACTTTCGGTCATATCGTGAGGCTGAGTGAAAAAGGTTAAATCACCCAAGGCCAGCACTTGATCGTTGGTTGTCAAAGCTGCCGCAGCTTTCGCTCCGCTACTCTCACTGGTCGATGAAAAAACAGTGTCATCGCCCATAATAATCTCGTGCCCCGGCGCACTTACCGAACCGCTGGCATAGAATATCACTTTGTCATCTTTGCCGATGCCGTCGGTAATAATGCTATCATTGAAGTCGGTATAAACAACATTGCGATAGTTGTTGTCGTTATTCTCTAAACTATAGAGATAGTCGTTAGCATAGATGATGCCAAACGAACCGGCAATACTGTTGAGCGACTCGACCACAACGGTTCGGGTCGGGTCACCGATAATCAAAACGCGCCCGCCTTTGTCTACGTACTGTTCAATGGCCGTAATTTCCTCAGGCGTGTAATCGATCCGAGGCAGCGGTAAAATGAGCGATTTGGCATAGCTCAGCCGGTCAACCAAGCTGACATTTTCTGCTTCTTCAGGCGTTACCACCTCGTAGCTAAAGCCTCGCGACACGACTTTCGAGAGCAGCACATTCAATTCTTCAATATAGAGGGCGTTTTCGTGAGCGTAATCGACCACAACGGTTCCCCGGCTTACTTCGGGGTTGTCTACCGCTTCTAGCTGGGGTGGAACCGCAGCCGCTTCGATATTAGCCGGTAAAAGTTCGCGCTCCGGCGGGGTGTAGGTTCCAGTTCCGGAACCAAAATAGAGCATCCGGCCCCCAATAAAGGCCAAAACAATAAGAACGGCTCCAACCAGAACAAAAGGGAGCCAATTTGATTTAGACATGAATTACTCCAGCGGAATATAAATTTCGTAGAAAGTTGGCCATTGAGAACTTTCAGCGGCCGTAATATCGAACTCTTCCGGTTGTGCGTCTAATTCGGCGTAGAGTTTTTCCATGGCTTCATACTTTGCTTCTGACGTAACTTGCAGGTCCGCCAGGAGTTCTTCACGGATATCAACTACTTCATATTTACGCAGGCCGGCTAATTCAGCTACACGATCCGTAGCATCAATAACAGAGCCAATCTCATCGATCAACCCATATTCTTTGGCTTCAACGCCGACCCAAATTTCGCCGGTAGCTAACTGCTCGGGCGAAATCTTAAGTGGATTGGGGGCATTTTGACGCTCGGCCACCACACTGTTTCGAAAATCGGCATGCAGCAGATCGAGCTTTTGGAGAAAACTGGTCGGGCTGCCGCCGGTGGTTTTGAACGGGCCGGTGGTAATAAACTGCTCACTCAACGTTTCCGGCTGACCCAAGCCGGTGATAACTCCAATATTGCCCACAAACGAGGCCGGTTTCGCATAAATCTCATTGGCACCGACACCAATTTGATAAGCGGCGCTGGCGGCCAAAGAGTCCATGCTGGCAACGACCGGTTTTTCCTCGCGCAGTTTGCGGATTTGATAGTAAATATCGTGGCCGGAAGCCGCACCACCGCCGGGGCTGTTAATAATCATTACTACACCTTTAATATCGTCATGCTCGCGGGCGTAGGTAATTTCATGCGACATGACTTCGGCCAAGAGTCCACTAACCTGTGACTGAACCCTAAGAACGCCGATTTTAGGGGTGGGGATCAAAGCGGTTGACAAATAATAACCACCAATAATAGCCGCCACAATCACCAAGACAGAAATAACAATTAATTGCTCCCGTGATTGTTTTTCGGCGGTTTGACCCGTTTCTTGCGTATCACTCATTTAAACTTCCTCCTTGCTACTAGGGAGACTTACCACAGAACATTTATACAATTCATTTATGCGATGATAAATATTGAGGAGCCACACT
>JAGRBY010000984.1 GCA_020433835.1 Anaerolineae bacterium
ACCGACCGATAAGGGCATCTACCGGGGCCTCATCAAGTTGAAAATCCATGAGATCAACAGCCATGAAACGTACATTCGTAAGCCCCACTTGCCGGGCACGCTGGGTGGCCACGGCGATGGCCTCAGGCGATTTGTCGATGCCAATGACCATACCTTCCGGCCCTACCAAACTGGCGGCCAGAAACGAAACATCGCCGGCACCACAGCCCACGTCCAGGATGCGCATACCGGGCACCACACCGGCCTGGCGAAACACATATTCGGTCAAATCGCCTAAAAAACCGGCCTGATGCACCAGACGGTCAAGTTCTTCTTGCGTATGGCCTAAGGGGTAGCTGGATTGTTTAGATGCTATCATTCTAAATTCACTCCTTTTTATTTATGTGCTTCTAAGATTTTCATTAAGCCGACGCATGAGAATCGATGCTAACCGGACTTGTTTTTTTCATCCCATAGCATCGGCTCCCACAACTCTACTTTATTTCCCTCCGGGTCCATGATCCACGCAAACTTCCCGTTTTCATGGGATTCGGGGCCTTGAATGATTTCGACTCCACCCGCGCGAAGTTGGTCGATCATCTCGTCGAGATTATCAACCCGGTAGTTGATCATAAAAGAAGATGTGCTGGGGCTGAACCATTCACTCTCTTTTTCCGCGACGTGCCATACGGTCAGTCCCTGGTCCTCGGCTTTGTCATCGGGCCATTGCAGAATAGCGCCGCCAAAGTCCTCTAGCTGCATGCCCAGGTGCTTCTGATACCAGGTCGCCAGGGCAGCACGATCGTTATTGCTCTTGAAAAATACTCCGCCAATTCCGGTAATTCTTGCCATCGTTTTCTCCATTTACTTAGGTTGCTGATGCCTCAGCCGCTTAGGATCGTGAATACTGTCAAGTCCTGAAATAAGTTTACTCTTTACTCCCTGGTTTAATTATAAGGGTAGCAACTTGAGTTATAAATATGATAACACGTAATCTTTACGATTGTATAATCTGCGAATAGAAGTCCTGCAAGGCATTTTTATAACTTCTTTTTATTTGAGAATCTGCCAGAACACCTATAATGGGGACAAGTAAGAGATCATGTTCATGACCATCTGCGCCAAGAAAGGGTTTATCAAGGTAGATAGTTACCTGATCGAACGATGATACAGCGTACTTAAAGTGTATCAATTGTTTCCGGGCTGTAACTCCTGGCAATTTTGGCGAATTACTACTGGTTTCATTCCTGCTTCCAAGAAGGACTAGCTCGTCACAGTTCACTTGTAAAGGGGTCTCTTCAGTAATTTCTTGACAAGCGATTTCACGTGGCTCTTTTCCTAATGGAATTTGTCCTCCCATCTTAAACTGTTCACCGTTACGTCCAAGCGCGGTACTTCGTTCAAGCAAAAGATTGTGTCCATCAGTAATAAAAATTCCGACCACCTGTGAGTGGCGCTCACCGGCAATGATTCGGGCTTCATCATCGGCGATATCATGATAAAGCCACTCAAGTCGCTCATCCTCAGTGTACATAAACGATGTAGGATGAAGAAGAGCGTCAATGCTGCGCTGCGGAATACCGGCCTGGAGTAACTGTGTAACAAAGATGGGGGCGCTGTAGGGTCGCACCAAGTTTTGAGAGGAAAGATCAACCGGAGAAGGTGGCGATGATTGTCCCATTATCGATTCAATCTCCTTTGCTATAGAAGGAAACAAAGTAGGTGTTGCCGTTTATTCTAAATAGGCTCGCTACCCCAGGTAACCTTCTAAAGGGCGCGTTTGTGTTTTTCTATAGAATATTTCCCAGATTGCTCATACCCGTCATCGCAGTCCGGTTAACTTTTTGGTCAATCTTTTGGCTGGCTTGATTGCTTACGCGTGGCAATCCAACAAGCCCGCTCTCAATTTGTCGCCTGCCGAACTGGCTCATTTACCGGCTGTCATTTAATTCTCAAACTCAGGTTAGTACTCTCAGTTCGCTGATAAAAAAACTACATTTGAGGATTCAGGAACTAAAGATGTGTAGATTTCTTCGGTCATGCCCAAGAGTTGCAAAATGCGCTTTTGTGTTGGCGTGAGTGGATTCAAATGGCCCCATTCCTTTTCTCCAGTCTGGATAATGGTCAAAATTAGGCCTTTGAATACGGCCAACAACGTCTCTGTACGGGGTGTTTGCGTTTTGCGATTTCTGTTGCCAGCGTAAACCCCTTTCAAATAACACGCCTCCTCCGCTAATCGTTGCCTAACGACAAATTCTATCAGGGTTAAGAGCCGCAAGGCTAAAGACAATAAGCGGATCAAACCGGTAATTTGGTCGTCTTTGTGGAGGTACAGAGGCGTTAGCGAGAGTGGCTTTCCCTTTAAACGACTGTAGCCGTGCTCGTGCAAATAGGCATCGCGATAGACGTCAACCGCTTTTGAAAGCGATAGTTTTTCTTCTGACGCATTGGTGGCATAGGCCCGCCAGCCCAGCAACCGTTGTTTTTTGGCCAGGTTCTCTTCTTGCCGGGTGATGTGTAACTGGAACGTGGTTCTTTGCTCTGCTCGGGCGGG
>JAGRBY010000985.1 GCA_020433835.1 Anaerolineae bacterium
TAGACGAAGCCGTACCCGATATCTTCAACCTGCTGCGCCAGACCCGCAATGAAACCTACCGGGCCGAAATTGGGCTGGCGCTGGCCCGCATTGCCGGTGAAGAGACCTACTATATGCAGCATTGGCCCTCGTTAAAGGCCAGTCCGGCCACAGCTACGGCCCAGGCGGTGTTGGCTCTGCAAAAAACAATGACCTCGGCCCGGCAGGAGCGACTGGCCCAGCAGCTTGATACCTGTGCTACCGGTTTTGCCCAGGGCGAGCTGGCAACGGGCGCGCTCGATCTGTACGCCATCATCGAGGCGCTGCTGCCGGTACTACCGCCGGAACCCCCCGCTGCCGTTCTGGCCGAGTGTGCCACCGACCTGGCCCGCTTCGACCCCGACCGGCTGGAGGTCATCCTGCTGTCGCTGCATACGCTGGATATCGCCCTGCGCCGGCTACAGCAGTCCGGCCTCCATCATGCCGAGGTATCACTGCACACGCCCTCTTGAGCGAAGAGCGTTTATTACACACTACTTCCGGCTATCGCTTCGAACTCATCATCACGAAGCGCAATCTGGGCAGCCTTGACGTTTTCCGCAAGATGCTTTGCCGATGATGTACCCGGAATAACCAGCATAATCGGCGACCGCTTCAGCAGCCAGGCCAGAGCGAGTTGGGCCGGGGCAGCGTTGTGCTGCCGGGCAGCTTTGGTTAAAGGGCTACCCTCGGTGGCTAAATTGCCGGTAGCCAGGGGATACCAGGGAATAAACGCGATACCGGCCTGATCGCACGCCTCCAAAACATCTTCAGAGGCGCGGTCGGTGAGGTTGTAGCGATTTTGAACCGAGACAATCGGCACTATTTGGCGGGCCTGTTCCAGTTGGGCTACGGTCACATTGCTCAAACCGAGGTGGCGAATCTTGCCTTCAGCCCGTAAATCGGCCAGCGCCCCAATCGACTCTTCAAACGGCACTGCGGGATCAGGCCGATGGAACTGATACAGATCGATTTGCTCCAGCTTGAGCCGCTGCAAGCTGCCGTTCAGCGCCTGCCGCAGATGCTCGGGCCGGCCATCGGGTCGCCACTGGCCGGGGCCATCACGCAGTAAGCCGCCTTTGGTGCCGATAACTAAATCATCGGGATAGGGATAAAGGGCTTCGGCAATGAGCAGTTCCGATACATCCGGGCCATAGGCGTCGGCGGTGTCGATAAAGTTGACGCCGAGATCGAGCGCTTTGTGCAGAACGGCTTTTGCTGCTTCGCGGTCATCCGGTTCGCCCCAAATGCCGGAGCCGGTAATGCGCATCGCGCCAAAGCCCATCCGGTTAACCGCGATATCGCCCAGTTGCACCGTCCCTGCGGCGCCGGCGGGTTTAGTTGAGTTTGCGTTGATCATTGTTCTTTCCTTTGAATATTTGAATAAGGGTAACTATTGAGCTAATCGATATCGGTATCAGAAGGCGAAGGCTGATTTACGCCCGTAGACTTATCGCTGAATAGTTACGAATAATGGATATAAAGATGTCATTGAGTTTTCTGACCTGCGGCTTAAAATCCGTGAGGTAGTATAGCCGAGCGACAAGGCAAAGTCTACCGAAATCGTAAAGAGGCCTGACCATGACGCACGGCGCAGAAGGTTTTTGTTTTCACAGCCTGTCGCCGAGTACAATAGCGGTATTATAGTGATACTCACTCTATAATGATGAACGCGATGCACATACGTACCTATAGTGATACCGATATCCCCACGATGTTGTCTGTCATAAAGGCCGCCTTTGCCGAATACCAGGGCCAGCTCGATCCCCCTTCCAGCGCCGAGCGAAAGACGGTTGCAATTGTCAAAGCCGAACTGGCAGAGGCTCAGGCGTTGGTGGCAGAAGCAGACGGATACCTTGTGGGCTGTGTCTTTTTTCGACCGCAGGCAGAGACGATCTATATCGACCGGCTGGCTGTGTTACCCACCTATCGAAACCGGGGCATCGCCGGCGCACTGCTCGATGCGATTGAGGCCAGGGCGCTATCAGCCGGGACTACGGCTTTAACGCTGTCGGTGCGGCTGGCGCTAAAAAAGCAGCAAGCCTTCTATTATAAACGTGGCTTTGCATTTCAAGAATACGGCACCCACCCCGGTTATACCGCACCTACTTATATGAAGATGAGAAAGCAGCTATCGCTATGAGTCCCATCCGTATGGCCCCCTTAGAGGGCGGTGGTCTGAAATAGCGTGTTTATCCAACTGTTCTAGCCCTAAGAACGGAGTGTAGCCCGGAGGGCAAAGTTACTTTCCTGCCCTGGCAAAATTACTTTCCTGCCCTAGCAAAATTACTTTCCTGCCCTGACAAAGTTACTTTCCTGCCCTGACAAAGTTACTTTCCTGCCCTGGCAAAGTTACTTTCCTGCCCTGGCAAAGTTACTTTCCTCTCTAGGGCTACCGTATTCCTTCATACAGCATACGCTTGTGTCACCTTATAAACGATAGAGGGTAGATGGTAGGATGGAGAATATGGCGATTAAGCTCTACAAACTATCCACATATCGCTCACA
>JAGRBY010000986.1 GCA_020433835.1 Anaerolineae bacterium
TTGGCACAAGTTTGCTGTTATCCACAACAACAATAAATCGAGTAGCCGCCGACTCAACCATTTTTTCGCGCAGCAGCGCTCCACCATGCCCCTTAATTAAATTGAGCGCGGGATCAACCTCATCCGCGCCGTCGATAGCCAGATTAAGTTTGGGCGTTTGGTCGAGCGTGGTTAGGGGGATGCCGTAGGAATGGGCCAGTTCTACGGTATTCTCAGATGTTGGTACGGCAACAATATCCGTTAAATCGCCGGCCTGCCACAGTTCGCCGATTTTTATAATTGCGTAACGGGTGGTTGAGCCGGTCCCCAGGCCCAAAACCATACCGCTCTGTACCTGTTCAACCGCCTTTTCAGCAGCTTCTTTTTTGAGTTTTTCGATGTCCATAAGTTTCAAAAATATTCGTAGTAACCGCTTTAGTAATGCTATCTAAGAAAATAGCTAAAGCGATTACTACGAATTAGAGCATTATTTTCGTTGTTGGGTAGTGGGCGCTACTTTTTTGATTTGTCGATGGTTTCCAGAGCGCGAAGCACTACGTTGTCGGTTGTAAAACCAAGGTGCTCGTAAATCTCTTTGTAGGGTGCCGAAGCGCCAAAGCGATCAATGCCGATAATGGTGCCTTGAGGGCCAACATACTTTTGCCAACCCATCGAAATCCCGGCCTCAATTGCCACCCGGGCTTTTACCGATGACGGCAAGACAAACTCTTTATATTCATCCGGCTGCTCTTCAAAGAGTTCCCAACTGGGCATACTGATGACGTGCGCACCGATGCCCTGCTCGGCCAGTTTGGCGTGCGCTTCGACAGCCAATTGAACTTCCGAGCCGGTAGCGATCAACAAAATGTCGGGATAGATGCGGTCGGTATCGAGCAGAACATAGGCCCCTTTACTGAGATTCGCGGCGTCGCCCATATGAGTGCGATCATATACCGGTAAATTTTGTCGTGTTAGCGCCAGCGCAACAGGGCCGTCGCGTTTTTCTAATGCCACTTTCCAGGCTTGAGCCGTTTCGTTAGCATCGGCTGGTCGAATAACGGTTACGTTTGGGATAGCTCGTAGAGCGGCCAGATGTTCTACCGGTTGGTGGGTAGGGCCATCCTCGCCCAGCCCGATACTATCGTGGGTAAAGACGAGGGTGATAGGAATGTGCGACAGTCCGGCTAATCGAATGGAAGGCCGGCAGTAGTCGGAGAAGATAAGGAAAGTGCCGCCATAGGGAATAACTCCGCCGTGCAGCGCCATACCGTTGAGCGCCCCGACCATGGCATGCTCCCGCACCCCAAAGTGGAAGTTGCGTCCGGAGTAGTTGCTCGAGTCAAAAACGCCGTAATCTTTCAACATCGTGTTATTGCTGGGGGCCAAGTCGGCCGAGCCGCCAATAAGAGTCGGCAGAACCGGAGCGATGGCGTTAAGTGTTTTTCCGGAAGCGGAGCGGGTAGCCATGCCTTTTGCATCCGCGGGAAAGATAGGTAACGCATCATCCCAGCCGTCGGGTAGCTCACCCGAAAGGGCGTTACGAAGAATTTGGACTTCTTCTGGGAAAGCCTGGGCATAATCGGCCTGTAGCTTTTTCCATGCGCTTTCTAACTCAGCGCCGCTATCAACCGCCTGGCGGAAGTAGGCCAGTGCTTCGTCTGGAATGTAAAAATCTTCTTCGTAATCCCAACCATAGGCTGCTTTGGTTAGTTTGACTTCTTCCGGCCCTAAAGGTGAGCCGTGTACGCCCGCGGTATTGGCTTTGTTGGGGCTACCAAAGCCGATGGTGGTGCGGCAGGCAATAATTGATGGTCTATCGGTAATCGCCTGGGCTGTTCTAATGGCTTCAGCTACGGCCAAACGATCGTGTCCGTCGATTTGTTGGGTGTGCCAACCATAGGCTTCAAACCGTTTCATGCGATCTTCGGTAAAGGCCAAATCGGTGCTGCCATCGATGCTAATGTGGTTGTCGTCGTACAGATAAATAAGTTTGCCCAGTTTCATGTGGCCGGCCATCGATGCTGCTTCGTGCGAGATACCTTCCATCAGGTCGCCGTCGCTGACAATGGCGTAGGTGTAATGATCGACAATTTTGTAGTTTTCCCGATTAAAGGAGGCAGCCATAAAGGCTTCGGCGATGGCCATGCCTACGCCATTGGCGAAACCCTGGCCTAATGGACCGGTGGTGGTTTCAACACCAGGGGTTAGGCCATGCTCAGGGTGACCGGGGGTTAAGCTGTTCCACTGGCGAAATTGTTTAAGTTGTTCAAGTGGTAGATCATATCCGGTCAGATGCAGCAAGCTGTAAAGCAGCATCGAACCGTGTCCTGCCGATAAGACAAAGCGATCCCGATTGAACCAGTCGGGATTTTTGGGATTGTGCCGGAGAAATTGTGTCCATAGTACATAGGCAGCATCAGCCATGCCCATAGGCATGCCGGGATGGCCCGAGTTTGCCTTCTGGACCCCATCGATGGCCAGTGTACGGATCGTATTTACACACAGTTCTTCTAGCGACATGGTACTCATTTATGTGGCTCCTTTTAC
>JAGRBY010000987.1 GCA_020433835.1 Anaerolineae bacterium
GAATTCGAGGACGAATGGCTCGATCAAACGGCCAGTACGCGCGTTATCGCTTACGGAACGCAGGTTGTCGTGCGTACGCTTGATACACCTGACGGCCAAATTGAGTATTGGCGCAAAATCCCGATGCTGGCGACCGCTTACAGCGCGGCCACATCCGGCAAGGCGTTCGATCATCCCAACTACGGGATTACGCGCACCGGCATGGAGGCCGGTTATGGCATTGTGGCGGTCGATCCCAAGGTCATCTCGCTGCGATCCAATGTTTATGTTCCCGGCTATGGCCTTGCGGTGGCGGGCGATACGGGCGGCAGTATTCTGGGCAAGCACATCGACCTGGGTTTTGACGATGACAAACCTTTGCCCTTCGTTTACGAGTGGCGCGATGTTTATCTGTTGGCTCCCGCGCCGAACCCGGCCAACATTCGCTACGTGCTGCCCCAGTGGCCACAGAGGCCATAACCCGATGACCTCTCTTGCGGATCTCCTGCACAAATACAACCTCTATCCTAAAAAGGGTTTAGGTCAAAATTTTCTAACGGATGCCCATCACCTGTCAAAAATTGTCGAAGCCGCCGAACTCTCTGGGGACGATACCGTTCTTGAAATTGGCCCCGGCCCCGGCACGCTCACCCGCCTTCTTGTCGAACAAGCCGGCCACATCATCGCCGTCGAACTCGATGCCGGTATGATTCATCTTCTCCAAACCGAATATGGGCACTACCCAAATCTCACTATTCTCCACGCCGACATCCTCAAAACCCAAATTACTCCTCAACTTCTCAGCCAGTCAACCAACCAACCAACCAACAATCTAACTAACCAACCAACATCCTACAAAGTCGTTGCCAATCTACCCTACTATATCACCTCGGCAGTTGTTCGCCATCTGCTCGAGTCGAATCCCAAGCCCAGCCGTTTGGTGATTACGGTGCAAAAAGAAGTGGCCCAGCGGATTGTAGCCGAACCGGGCGACATGAGTTTGCTGGCCGTTAGCGTTCAATTCTACGGGCAACCGTCGTTGGTTCATCACATTCCGGCCGGAGCGTTTTACCCGCCCCCAAAAGTTGACTCAGCGGTCGTTTGCATTGATACTTACACGCAACCACCGGCCTCTGTGCCGGATATCGAATTTTTCTTTCAGGTGGTTAAAGCAGGGTTCAGTCAAAAACGAAAACAGCTCAAAAACACGCTGACTGCCGGACTGCGACAGCCAACTGAGATTGTAACTCAGGCACTTGAGCAAGCCGGTATCAATCCGACCCGCCGCGCCCAAACGCTGAGCGTTGCCGAGTGGGGTAAACTAAGCGAAGCGCTGGCATCGCGATAAACCATTGTGAACAATAGAGAGAGAGGGGAGATACGAAGATAGAGAGATTGGACTGGACAATCTTTTTCTTCTCATCCCCCCCTTATCAGGTTAGATGTGGCCAAAACCGCACCGCTAATCTGGCAACAAATAGGTAATGACCGCTTTCAGTTCATCAAGACTGTTGGCAACTACAATTGAGGGGCAATCGCCAACCATTAACAACAGTTCGTTACGAATCTGGCGTCCGGCATTAACATAGGCCAGCAAGTGCGAATAGGCCATGTCGCCAACCTGCTGCCGCAATGTGTTATTATTCAATAACGCATCGCGATCACCCAGGCCAATTGGCGCAAAGTTTTTGCCATCATTGAACCAGACAATGCTCTTTAAATTACGCCGGGCATCGTCCATAATTTCCAACATGGTTACCGCAGCAATGGTTGTTGCCGTAATTTCATAGATACGCAGTTTGGCTTCGTACCGCGCTCGTTTTTCCTGTGGCCCGTCGATACCCCACACATAATCCCGCCCGTGCGTTGAGGGATGGATTTGGGGATCGAAATAGCTCCAGCCTTTCTCATCTAACCAGTGGGCCAATGGGTCACGGCCAGGATTACGCACCGGTCCGTGCATATGTTGAATATTACAAGCCCCACCAGTAAATAGCAGCGGCATCTCGCCTTTTTGCATCATTTCTGAAGTAATAAGGTGTGATTTTAGATTTGGCATACGCTCTCTCCCAAGGCTGACTAAACTGTAACGGCTTTATAGATTGTTTACGAACTTTTTTGGCTTAGAGTGGCCAGTCGCGCAAAATCCGTTCCGTTTCTTCAGAATGGCCCGACTCATCGCGCACCATATCTTCAAGCTGAACGACCAGCCCCTTATCACCAAACTCTTCAGCTTCTTTGGCCCGTTGGCTATAATCATTGGTGGCCTGACGTTCAGCCGCTAAAACCGCTTCCAGCATCTCGCGGTTGGTTGCAGCCGCCGGTACCGGTCGGGCGGAGGTGGTTGGCTCACCACCCAGAGCGACAATTTTGTTGGCTAAAAATTGCGCATGCATTTGTTCATCGGCCACCTCAGCTAAAAAGAACTGCGAAAGTTGGGGGCGGTAGGGGCCGGTGGCTTTGGCCGCATAGGTAATGTATTGAATAATAGCACCCAGTTCACCTGCCAGGTCTTCATTTAGATGATCGATAAGGGTTTG
>JAGRBY010000988.1 GCA_020433835.1 Anaerolineae bacterium
GGCTGTCCAATTTTACGGGCGAGTTCGGCCCGCCAAAAATGGTCGGTTTCGATACGGTGGTTTGGACGCGGGTGGGGTAGAAAACAGAAAGTCCACAGATTTACACAATGGCTGAGATGTTCCATTGTTGTACAAAATAGCGCTTTTGTCCCTCTTTTCAGCCCCGCTACTATCGGCTATAATATGACACAAGCTTGTTACCGGAAACGTGGGGCCGATATCCCAGACCTGACAGCTTTTGGTCAAGGCTTTGCAACGAAGTTAACGTTTGAACGAAAATTGACGTCAAGAGCACGATATCACGAAAAGCTGTCAGGTCTTCGCGCTCAAGCCCCAAGTTCCCTACCGGGACACACCAACAACAAAAATAATCACCAACCAACGCCCCCTCTCCCCACCCAACGAACGAACCAACCACCTACCCCCCCCACAAACCTATTCAAGGAGTTTACTATGCACTACCGCATTGCCCTTGACCCGCAACTCAACATCTCCGCCGCCGAACTGGCGGTAGCCGGGCACCGCAGACCTCAGGTAGCAAGCGCCATCGGGGCCTCAGACAGAAAGCGGCAGAAGCGCTTTAGGACATAGGGCCTGGTTTGGTCACGACAAAAATATACCGATTTAAGCTAAAGAAGTAAGCTCCGGCCTGCCCTAAAGTTTCAGCCGCTGGAAAGGTCAGTTTCAGCCGCTGGAAGGATCGGTTTCAGCCGCTAAAAGGATCAGTTTCAGCCGCTGAAAGAGTCAGTTTCAGCCGCTGAAACGGGTGGTTTTAGCCCCTAAAAAGGGTAGTTTCAGCCGCTGAAACTTATAGTCCCAGCCGCTAAAACTTTTCCTTCTTTCCGAAGAACCCGTTTTATGTCCCACCAGCCCCAATCTTTAACGCCAAAGACGCGAAAGCAAACGCATTGCAATGGTCATGTCCCCCTACTCCCTACTCCTTACTCCCTACCCCTGGTTTCAACTACGCACACCATCAACTTGGTTATCCCGCCCTTTCAAGCCATAATATCCCTATACGACAATCACCACAACGGAGGCAATGCTATGACAACACCATCTATTACTACTTTATTCCTGGATATCGGCGGGGTCCTACTCACCAACGGCTGGGATCATACGATGCGCCAAGAGGCGGCGAAAACGTTCGCGCTGGATTACGATGAGATGGACGAACGGCACCACTTGACCTTTGACACCTACGAAGAAGGTAAAATCAGCCTGGACGAATACCTGAACCGGGTCATCTTCTATCAGGAGCGTTCCTTCTCGCGCCAGGATTTCAAAGCGTTTATGTTCGCCCAATCGCAGCCCTACCAGCCGATGATTGACTTTATTCGTCAGCTCAAAGAACGCTACCAACTCAAAATCGCGGTGGTTAGCAACGAAGGACGCGAGTTGACCGTCTACCGCATTCAGCAGTTTGCCCTGGGCGAGTTCATCGACTTCTTTATCTCATCCTGCTTCGTCCACTACCGCAAACCCGACCCCGATATCTACCGCATCGCGCTCGATATCGCTCAAGTCCAGCCCGAGCAGGTAGCCTACATCGAAGATCGGCCCATGTTTGTCGACGTGGCCGGGGGTTTGGGGCTGCACGGCATCCGCCACACCGACGTCGAGACCACGCGCCGGGCGCTGGCCGCGCTGGGGCTAACGTAGGGAATTATGAAGGAATGCCGGAGTCCCAAAGCTAGCTTTGGGACTCCAAAACCGAACCAATCTTCCTTCGCCTCAGCCTCAGCCTTAGCCTCATTCCCCCTACTCCCTACTCCTTACTCCTTACTCCCTGCTCCTCCCGTCTTGTCTTTCCCCCCAAAGCCCCTATAATCGACACATAGGCTTATAGAGGAGTCTAATAGTCGTTACGGGACGACAGCGACAATGAAAATCTTTTGCTATCAGCTAACCGCTAACTGCTATTTTTAGAGGAGAGATAGCTTGCCCAACGTCTTAGGTACCCTTGCCCCCTACGCCCCGCCGGCTGTTGTGCGGGCCGTCGTGGCTAAACCTCACTTACCCAACCAACCCCAAATCGAGCGGCTGCCGGCGGCGGTGCTGTTTGCCGATGTCTCCGGCTTTACGCCGCTGACCGAAGCGCTGGCCCAACGCGGCGCGCGCGGACCGGAGGAGCTAACCACCCTGCTCAACCACTATTTCACCCGCATGATCGACATCATCGAAGCCGAAGGCGGCGAGGTCGTAAAATTCGCCGGCGATGCGGTGATGGTGCTCTTTCCCGCCGGTGACGAACCTCTCGGTCACACCGTGCGGCGGGCCACCCAGGCCGCCGAGGCCATGCAGATTGCCATGGCCGAGTTCGCCCAATTGCAAACCAGCGCCGGGCCGGTGGCACTGGGCATGAAGGTTGGGCTGGGCGCGGGCACGGTGCTGGTGCTGCAAGTGGGCGGGGTGCTGAACCGCTGGGAGTACGTCATCGCCGGTGATGTGCTGCGCCAGGTAGCCGAGGCCGAAAAGCAAGCCGAACGGGGCGACATCATCCTCAGCCCCGAAGCG
>JAGRBY010000989.1 GCA_020433835.1 Anaerolineae bacterium
CGGGTATGTTTGAAACGCTGCGCCATGATGTTGAGGCTGTTTTTAATCGCGATCCGGCCGCTCGCAGTGTGCCGGAGGTGGTGTTATCGTATCCCGGATTGCACGCCATCTGGAGTCATCGCTTAACGCATTGGTTGTGGGCCAAAGAGGCTAAATTTTTGGCCCGCTGCCTATCTCAGATCACGCGCTGGCTCACGGGCATCGAAATTCACCCCGGTGCGACCATCGGCCCCGGTTTTTTCATCGACCACGGCATGGGGGTTGTTATCGGCGAAACCGCCGAGGTCGGCGAAAACGTAACCTTATATCACGGTGTTACGCTCGGCGGTACCAGTGGAGAGAAAGTCAAGCGCCATCCTACAATTGAGGATGGCGTTGTTGTTGGGGCCGGGGCTAAGGTACTTGGCCCCATTGTCGTTGGCCGCAACAGCCGCATCGGGGCCAATGCTGTCGTCATTAAAGAGGTGCCGCCCAATTCGGTGGTGGTTGGTATTCCCGGCAAAGTCATCAAGCGCGAAGGCGTCCCCCAAGACGGTTACAAGCCCGACCTGGAGCACGGCCAACTACCCGATCTGCTGGAGGCCACCATCACGGCGCTAATCGCCAGGGTAGAAGAATTGGAGAAACATTGCGCTGACGGGAAACAAAACCCTGCAATAGATGCGTAAAAGATCGTGTGTGTTCGTTGAAGACTGGTCTTTATTCTGACTGGCATAAGGATGGATGATAGCGATCACACAGCTGTAAACACAATCGAAGCTGTTCAGTGCTTGATCACCGTAATTTCTTACGCGCCCCTTTATTGGGGCGTTGTTTTTATATATAAATCGCGTTGCCACTTTAAGGCTCAAACGGCGGAGTAGGGCATACGCAGTAAGGAGTAGGGGGTAAAAACCAATTACCTCCTACTCCTTACTGCTATAAGACGCCTCGCGCAGTTCGTAAGATTTGGTTCCGCTTCGTAACTGTTGTATGATCATTTACGAGCCGTTCAACAGGAGACGGCAATCGTATTTCTGTGGCTAAGGTCAGCACGCGGTGGCGATACAACCTTGTTTCTGGGTTGACCAAGGCTGAGGCCGTCGCCTAAAGTTGTGTCGGCGGAAAACCGCGAGGCCAACAGCTCGCTCAGGTCTGCAATTCTCATGACGTTACAACCCAACAAGCAACCCACAACGGGGTGGCGCAATCTGCTGCACGAAATTATCTTCGAGGCCGATACACCGGCGGGCAAGCTGTTTGATGTTGTGCTGATTTGGAGCATCATCTTAAGTGTGGTGGTGGTTCTGCTCGACAGCGTCGCCGGTATTCGCGTGCGGTATGGTGCGCTTCTGTACGCCACCGAGTGGTTTTTTACCATCCTCTTTAGCATCGAGTACATCCTGCGCGTGATCAGCGTTCGCCGACCCCTCCGCTACGTGGCCAGCTTCTTTGGCTGGGTTGATCTGCTGGCTATTTTGCCCACCTACATCAGCCTGCTGGTACCCGGCAGCCAATATTTGCTGACCATTCGGGTGCTGCGTTTGCTGCGCATCTTTCGGGTTTTCAAGCTGGCCACCTATCTAAGTGAAGCGCAGGTGATTATTACCGCCTTAAAGGCCAGCCGCCACAAAATTAGCGTTTTTCTGTTCGCGGTCATCACCATCGTCATTATCATCGGCTCACTTATGTATGTGGTTGAAGGGGCGCAGAATGGTTTTGTCGATATTCCCACCAGCATTTACTGGGCCATCGTCACGCTGACAACCGTTGGCTATGGCGACATCTCGCCGCAAACGGCAGTCGGCAAGGCGCTGGCCTCGATGGTGATGATCATCGGCTACGCCATCATCGCCGTGCCGACCGGTATCGTCACGGTGGAGTTGACTCAGGCCGCCCAGCACGCGATTACCACCCAGGCTTGTCCGGCCTGTGGCTTAGAAGGCCACGACCGCGATGCGCGATACTGCAAGCATTGCGGGGCGCATTTATAAGGAAGTCCCACAGTCTCAAGAGCAAAATGTCATTCAATACCCGGTTACCCATAAAGGGTAGCGATGGGTTTCTATCAAGGCGGGGCCAATGCTTTACGACTGAGCGAGGAGTTTCACCACAAGCGCATCAATCCGGTTTGTTCACACAGTCTGGTTGCTATTGAGGGAAAAGAGGGAACTTATCGCCTTCTGTGGACGTTCCAACAACAGAAGCATCTCCCAATGGGAGCGCTATCTGGGATGTAAGTAAGAGTAGAGACATGACAATCATTTTTCATGCACGCTAATAGAGGAGGATTGATGATGATAAACCGAAGCCTTATTTTGATATTCGCTGTTTTGGTGATGGTGGCCTGTAGCGGACGCACCGGCAGCACACTACTCAACAGCCGCGAGGGCGAGCCAACGATTACGCCCACGCCGCCCAAGCTGGAAAATATTCAGGTGAGCCAAACCAGCGTCTTACCCCCGTATGGACTGACGGTGAAGGCCGACGTCGCCTCATTGAAACTCCGGGTCACCTCCTCTGAAG
>JAGRBY010000098.1 GCA_020433835.1 Anaerolineae bacterium
TTACCATGGTCGTGAATGGTAATCAAGCTTGGGGAAATGACAAAATTGAGGGTGTTAGTTTGTGTTTTCGGTGATATCGATCAGCATTTTGGCCAATTGTTCGTACGCTTCTGCGCCTTTATGTTTACCGGCATACTCGGCGATGGACTTATTGGCTACGGTGGCTTCGGCAAAGCGGATGCTTTTATGAATAACCGTGTTGAAGACTTTATCTCCATAAATCGTGTGCATCTCTTCTAGCACTTCGCGTGAGTGAATAGTGCCGGTAGAGTACATTGTGGGGAGGATGCCCAACAGTTTTAGGTTGGGATTCATTCGTTCGCGGGTGCGTTCGATACTATCGATGAGTTGGTTGACAACACGAATTGCAAAATATTCGCATTGCACAGGGATAATGATACCTGTACTCACGCAGAGCGCATTTACGGTAAGCAGGTTTAAACTGGGCGGACAATCGATGAGAATATAATCGTACCAGCCTTCGAGAATGTTAAGCGCATTGCGCAATACGAATTCTCGGCGCAATTCGGGCATCAACTCGATCGGGGCGGCGGCCAAATCATTGTCGGCCGGAATAACATCAAGATAGGCTTGAACAGGCTGAATAGCCTGGTTAGCCTGAATGTCTTCATCCATGATAACTTCATAGATGGTATTGGTGTCGTTAGTGACCTTGATACCAAGCCCGGCTGATAAAGCGCCCTGCGGATCTAAATCGATCAGCATAGTCTTCTTTTTCATCCGGGCCAGGACAACCCCCAAATTAGTTGTGGTGGTAGTTTTGCCCACTCCACCCTTCTGGTTGGCTATTGAGATAATGTGTGTCATTTAACCCCTCTTCAACCTGAACGCCATTGCCAGGTTTTTTTTGATTTTGATTGGTTACAGGTGTTTGCTCTATTGGTGGTAGCTTGGCTACGATTTCGGCCAGGTGAGCATAGTCAATGGCACCCCGGCTGCGAGGTGCGTATTCATAAATGGTTTGCCCTTCACCTGGCGCTTCTGAAAGCATGGTATCGATACGGATGGGGCTGGTGACACGCGGCCCCATTTTTTCGAGCAAATGCATAACTTTTTCACTGACTCGCCGGCGCGTATCATACATGGTTGGAATAATCAAACGAATATCGGCCCCGCGTCCCATAATGCGGGCAACTTCTTTTAGGTACTCTATAAACTGCTCGGCTCCGGTCAGCGCCAGCATCTCCATAGAGACGGGAATAAAAATATCGTCGGCATAAACAATGGAATTGACTGTTAATAGTGATAATGAGGGCGCACAATCAATAATAAGGTACTCATACCCTTCTATATCACCAAATATTTCCTCAAAAATTTCTTCACGGGCCATTTCAAATACGATGCGCTGCTGGGCTTTAAACAAAGCCAGACTGCTCGGGAGTAGATCGAGATTGTTTCGAGCCGATATAATAACATCTTGCGCTTTTGCTTTCTTGATAAGAACATCGGCTAAAGTTTTTTTGGGTTGAGGGATTCCTAGGGCTACACCCAGGTTGGCTTGTGTGTCAGTATCAATAAGCAAAGTTTTATGGCCTCGTAGAGCTAGAGCTGCTCCTAAACTAACACACGTAGTTGTTTTACCAATTCCTCCCTTAAAGCCAACGATTGCTATTTTGCGCATAATGTTTTCCTCGCGATAGTTTCTAGTAAATTAGGGTTGATAGAAAATTGTGTTAAATGTAGTAGCGCATTGAAACTTATTTTAGTGTGAGGTTAAAGAGGTTATCTTTGTTTTTAATGAAAAAGTATTATAGCCAAATAGTAATGGAATCCTTTCATTATTGAACTAAAACTATTTTTTAAGTATATCGTGTAATTTATGTATGGTCAAGCGCGTTTTAACGTAAAATTTCAATAGGTGGTGGTAAGGTTAACCGCCCTGTTGTATCGATTGTTTGGGTATGAAATTTAAGGGGGAGGCGCTCACCTGTGGGTTGAAAATAGATTCCGATAGCTAATCGGTATTGGCCCGCAGGGAGATCGGAGGGTATGGTGACGGTGTGGGTATCTAAGATTTGTTCTCCGGCATCCCAAATGGAGGTTGGATAGCGGTTATTCATAGGTTGGGAGTCGCTGCCGGCGGCTAAATTGCCAGCCTCATCAAGCAGGTGGACAAAAATGGTGTAATCGAGTTGGGTCAGTGACAGGGCTTCCCATAAAAGGTCAATCTGAATAGAGTCGCCGGAGCTAATGGCGGTGGGGTCAACCTTATAGCCTATGAGCCGAGCCAATTCACCAAAATCAAGGGGTTGTGACTCCACGCCGGTGAAGCCGGTGGGGGGCTGCAGTAGCGCAATTTTGAGCGGGCCGACAAAGAATGTATCTGGCGAGTCGCTGAAACCCTCGGTGAGGGGAAGCCGTTGCCCCAGGGCAGGATCAAAAACGGAGACAGCCAGCCAGTAGCGCCCCGGCTCTAACTCCGGATTAAACGTGATGAGATGTTGAGCAGCAACCTGATCGATGCCCGGTCGCCAAAAACTGGTGGGATAGACCCAATCGGTAGGCCGGGCATCGCCATTGCCAACCGCTTGGCGAGCATCGGTGATTAAGCGGACCAAGATTTCATATTCGGTCGTTACCGATTGGTTGTTTTGCCAATAGAGAGTAACCGGCAGATCTGCTTGGGGATCGATAACCTGGGGAAAAGTGGCCCCAATCAATTCAAGTGGACCAAAGGTGGCCTCAAGTTCGTGCTCGGGCTGCTCAAGATAAGCGGCAGGATCGTTCGGTAGTAAAATTTGATAAGCAGCCGTATCGCCGTTCACTGCCTGAATTGGTATGCGATTCGGATCGGCTAACGCGCTTTGAATAAGCTGTTGACCTGTGGTTGTGAGGGGGGGGAGAACGGTGGCGGTGCCATCATAAAGCCGTATCCAGAGGGTGTCCGTAATGGCCCTATCGGGCGAAATAGCCAGCGCTGTGTTGGCTGGTGGCACCGACAGTTTGGCCTGGCGTGGAAACGGGGCGCTCAGGTAATACAACAGCGTCGAGTCATTAAAGCGTGATTGAGGTAGATATAGGGGAATACCTTGCTCCGCCTGGTCGAGGATAGCATTTCGAATGGCGATGGCGTTGTAATCGTAAATGCCCTGTGTAACCTCTAAATTGCCCCAATTGATGTAGTAGGCGCGGATAAAACCGGGAAGCGAGAGAAAAACAAAAAGAAGCGGCAGCATAAAGGGCGCAGCACGTAGAATTTTGTTGTCTTGTTCTTTGCTCATGGTACGATGAAGCCACTGCATGAACGCAAGCAAACCCATTCCGGTGAGAATAGCCGTTGGCGGCATGGCAACAATCATGCGCAGAGGATGGGGAGCCTCGATAGCCACAATCGAGGCGAAGACACCCACCAGCCACCAAAGCGCCACCAGCCGATGAAAAAAGTCACGCCAATGCTTTATCGCGATAATCAACCCGATGACCAAAGCCGGTGTAAGCCAAAACGAAAGACCCGGATAGCCCGGATAGCCAAAAATGGGATTGGGGCTGCCGCTGCAGCAGAAGAAACCCAAAACGCGTCCTGCATTGCGCCCCAGTTCGGTGATGATGTCAGTTGGGGTGTCGAGAAAGTTCCAGACCATCACCGAAAAAGCGCGGGATGTAAATTGGGCCGGATGGTTGAGAAGATACCAGGCCATCGGGCTGTAAACCACAAGTGCAGTCAAAAGAAACAAACTGAGGTTGAGAACCGTTCTTTTGATGGCTGATCGTTTGAGAGGATTAACTAAAAACTCCGGCAGCAGCGCCAAAACCAGGATAATCGGCAGCAGTCGGGCGGCAGAGTAGGTGTATCCTTCGAGACCCATAAATAAGCCGGACATCACAAACCAGCGTTTTTGACCGCTTTGCCAGCCTTTGAGAAAGAACCAAAAGATCGGGATTGAAAAGAGCGGTACCAATATCGGACGCTGACCAAGCCGGGTAACGGCGATATGCCAGGGTAAGACAGCCAGACTGAAGCCTGCCAAGAGCGGGAGTAGGGAGTAAGAAGTAGGAAGTAAAGGCTGAACGGTTGGATGTGGTGGGTGTTTCGATACATCCATTGCTTCTCTGGGTTCGATATTTCGCAGAAAGGCAATCAGCAGTACCACTGTTAGTAAGCTAATCGTTGCCGTTAGGGCGCGAATACTTAAGGGGGTGGTGCCGAAAAGATCAATGAAGGGAATGAGCAGCCCCATAAAAAGCGCCTCGCGACCGCCGTTTGTGGGAAAGAAGAACACAGGCCCACCGCGCTGCATAAGGCGAACGGCATCAAGCCCGTTGATAGCCGGATCGAAAAAAAGGCCGAGCGGATAGTCAGCGATCCGATAGAAGCGGAAGAGAGCGGCGACAAGGATAATACCGATGCAGGCCAGCCAGAATAAGAGACGTTTTGATTGAAATAATTTAGGCGAAAGCGTCACGCAAAATTCCTACGACGATAGGCTAATAGGAATAGTATTGTAACCACAAGGAGGGTCATACTGCTAATTACAGCCCCAACGATGAAACTGCTTGGTTGAAAAGTAAGCTGAACCGTATGTTCACCGGCGGGAACAGGCACGGCCCGCAGAACGTAGTCGGCTCGAAGGATGGGAGCCGGTTGGTTATCAATTGTGGCCTGCCAGCCGGGATAGTAAGGTTCGCTGAGAACGAGAAGAGCGGGGGTGGCGGTGCTGGTCGTGATGGTAAACGATTGGGGTGTTGTATCCAGTATGTGCGTTGTAGGGCGCGGCGTTTCGGCAGTAGGCTGCTCGATTTCTTGCAGGAAAGGTTCGGAGTCGGGTTCAAGAAGGGCGATGCTCCAGCGGTCGAAATTGGGATCGGCGATAGATTGGAGGATGTTCTCGTCATCAGCAATTTGAACCTCGCCCACAAGCCAGGCGCGAGGGCCAACCTCGTCGAGCCGATGAACATAGGTCATCCCATCGGCGGCGGCTTCTTGGTAAAGAATCGTCGATGGCACGAAAAGTTCTTCGCGCCAGGTAATAACGTATTTAACGTTGAGCAGTTCCCAGGTCCGTTCGATGGGCATTGGCGGTGCGAGAAATGTATCGTAGCGCTCGGGTCGCAGTGGACTGGCTCCCCATAAATCCTCAATTTCGTAGGGGACGCCATAGTTATCGTACAAGCGAAATTCGTTGTAAACCCGGTAAAGTTCGTTAGGCGTTTGGGCAGCATCCTGTTTGATTACCTCGACCACACGCGGTGTTTGAGTGTGCCACTCCGGCGGCTGCGGGTAGAGGTTGGTTTGCCAGTTGATCGAAAAGAGATCGAAGCAGATGAGGCCGGTCGTCAAGACGGTCAGCCAGACTGAGGGGAGACGCAATGCAAAATGCCATAATAGCCAGGACAGTGCGGTTAGTACAGTGAGCAATGTCGACGCCCCCAGCAAGGTGTAGAAAGGGCTGTCAGGCTTCCAGCCGGTGTCGTTGAGGCCGTAGAAAAAAAGAAAAGTGAGGAGAAGGGCAAGGAGGAAAAAGAAGGAGGTCAGGCGCAGGAGACTGGAGACTGGAGATTGGAGATGGGGAGATTGTGTGGGTGGGTGTTGCGTAGGCGAGGTTTTGGCTTGAAGGAGTGCGTTATATCCGTACCCCACTAAAACAGATAAACTGAAGACGGTAGCAAAGGCCCAACGTTCTTGCCCACGAAAAATGGCGAAACCAGGTATCCAGAGATAAAGCGGGCTGTAGAGAAACGTGTTACCGCCAAACGTAATGAGCAGCGTCAGCAAGCCGAAGATAGCCCAAAAGAGAATATGTCGATTAAATAGTGTAAAAACAACGCCGATAGCCAGAACAAGACCGACGACACCTACATACAAAGGCGAATAAAAACTCACCTGTCCGGGCAATAAAATTTGAATAAGATCGGTCAACGGAAAGCCACCGGACATTTTGTCGTAGGTTCCCTCGGCGCGGACGGAGAGCAGCGTATATTGAACCGCCGGAATAAACTGAATAGCCGCCAGACCAAGGCCGGTCACAAAAAAGATAAGGTAAGATGGAACAACGGACCGGAGGTCATGGAGCGTAGTGTGCAGTCGCGATGATAGAGTTGTAAACGTTTTTAATGTGGATCTATTTCGGGGGGAGGCTATAAGCCACAGAAATAAAAAGTAAGCGGTGCTCGTATAGCCGACGATGAGGGCACTTTGGGGATGACCGGCAAGAAGAGCAAATCCCCAGGCCAGGCCGGCCAGTAACAAGTAAGCGAGTTGGTTTGATAGTTTGGTAGTTTGATCGTTGGGTAACTGGTCAGCCAGTAGAAATGATTGAGCATTCTTTGCTTGATGGGCGCGGTAGATAAAGTAGAGAACGAGAGGCAGCCAGACATCGGCTTCTAAAACGGCGAGTTGTTGGCTGGGGTAGCCGGTTAGGTAGCCGCTGAAGGTGAAGGTTACACCAGCGATAAAAGCTGCGGCGCGATTATGCGTTAGCGCCCGGATAAAAAGATACATGCAAACGGCGGCCAGCCAAAAGTGGGCGATGGCCTCAATCTCCAGCGCAAAAAGCGAGAAACCCCACGGCCCAGAGAGTAAAATTGTTAGCAGGCTGGGCGGATAAAACACCGCCGATTGTACATCGGCCCAGAAAGGTGCTCCGGCAAAGGTGTATGGATTCCAGAGCGGCAGACGCCCGGCGCTCAATTCTCGAACCTCAAAAGTAGTAAAGGCCCAGAATTGCGCGTGAAAGTCGCCGGGCGGGAAGGATTGCCGGTCGACCAGGTTGGGGGTTAAGATGCGCCAGTAAAAAAGAACAACCAGCACCAAGAATATAAGAATGTTGAGCCAATCAAGGCGCGACCAGGGTTTTCGTGCAATCAAACTAAATCCTTAATGCGCGTAAAATACAGGGTGGAGATTTGGAGACTAGAGACTGGAGATTAGAGAATTGACAGAGCTATGCCAAATCTCCAATTAACCAATCTCCAGTTAACCAGTCTCCGAGATCTCTCCCAAACAGCGATTATTTTACCCATTCAGCGGCAGATGGGGAAAAACCGGAGTAGCCATATTGAAGGTTAAATCGCGTGGCGACGTAAAAATCAGCGTCAGGCTTCTACACAAGTGGGTGTTCATTGTGTCTATATCGGTTCTTTGCTATAATCTGCCGATGATTTTTGGGAGGAATGTCAATTGATGACCATGGAACCAGCGCAATTTAACCTGACAACCGAAAAAGCCAGCCAGCTTCAGCAGCTTCGGATGTCAGTCGGTAATTTTCGAGCGATGCTCGCTTCGCTGCCCGATGAAGATCGCAGCGTGGAACATAACGAACAATTTAATCAATTTCGTAGAGAAGCAATTACCCTCCTGGGGGGAGAACTCAGTAACGACGTGCCGCGAGCCATCACCGGTGACGTCACCACCGACCGTTCGCTGTCGCTCATTGTCGTTTTGGGCGTTATTTTAGCCCTAACCGGCTTGGGGATCAACGCCATTATTTTAGAGGATGTCATCGTCAACAGCTTAGGCTGCTGCGTGAGCAGTGGCGGCATGCTGCTGGTGATTGGCGCGTTTGGCGTATTGGGGATGAAAAACTATCGAGAGCGGGTCAACACCATCACCCAACTCCGCGAGCGATGTGATCTGCTCTTGCTGCAACTCGACCATCGGCTGCGCATGGGGGGCATGTAGAGAATTGAGAATGTAGAATGAAGAAGAATGGTTTGTTGGAGATTAGTTAATTAGAGATTAAGAGATTAACGAATTCAAGTCCCAATCTTCTAATCTCTAATCTTCCAGTCTCCAATCTCCAATCTCTTCTAATACGCTCCACTCCCAAAAATAACTCTGGGAATGGTTTGAAGTAAGATTTTTGTGTCCAGCGAGGGCGACCAATTTTCGATGTAGTAAATATCGAGCAGTGCCGTTTCGTCAAAGGTCAGTTCAGAACGACCGCTAACCTGCGACAGGCCGGTTAGGCCGGGGGCAACCTCCAAGCGGCGTTTGTGCCATTCTTGATATTGGGCCACTTCGGACGGGATCGGGGGACGAGGGCCGACTAAACTCATATCACCGGCCAAGACATTGTAAAGTTGAGGCAGTTCATCGATGCTCAAGCGGCGCATAAGCCGGCCCAAGCGAGTCATACGTGGATCATCTTTAATTTTGAACAGCGGCCCATCGGCCTCATTGAGGTTAAGCAGGTTTTCTTTTTGCGTATCGGCTCCATCAACCATCGAGCGAAACTTGTAAAGCGTAAAAAGCCGCCCATCTTTGCCGACACGTTTTTGCATAAACAGAACCGGCCCCGGCGACTCTAGTTTGATAATTAGCGCCAGTAAACCCGCCAGCGGCGACAGTAAAACCAAAATCAAAACGGAAACGGCGACATCGATCGTGCGCTTAATCAGTTGATTCAAACCGCTGATGCCGGTCTCTTTAACTCCAATCATCGGCACCCCGGCAATTTCTTCCACGTGCATATGGCTGAGACGTATCTGGAACATATCCGGCACAATTCGGGTCGAGACGTTCATACGTTCGCAAACCGCCATAATTTGGATGATTTTGCGGTGATACTGCCAGGGCAGCGTGATAATGACCTCATCAATCTTTTTAGTAGCCAGAATATCGGGTAGGTTGCTGGTTTTGCCCAGGGCTTGAAAGCGGCCAATGTCCGTTTCGCCGCGGTCGGGGTTATCATCAACAAAACCGATGATATTGAAGCCGCATTCCGGGTTGGCCACCACCACCCGCATTACGGTTCGGGCTATCTCGCCGGCCCCGGCAATCAACACCCGCTTGGTACCAATACCCCGCCGGCGCATACTTTTGATCGTCGCAACTTTGACCATGCGGCTAATGCCCAGAAAAACAATAGAAAAGATACCGGCGTAAACAAAAATAAGGCGCGAGTAAAAACCGGAGCGGTAGAGGAAAATAAAAACGATGGTAATGACAATACCTGTGGCCGTGCCATGCACAATGGCGTAAAATTCGTCGATCCAGGAGAGTTGGCGGCGTTGTTTGTATGATCCCTGCTGTTTGTAGACCAGAATGAGCAGCAGCGTAAAGAGCGCCACAAATGGCAAGTAAACCTGATAGGAAACATTAAAGGCCGGGTCTACAGCCCGAAAAAGCTGCAAATCGTAACGCACCCAATACGCCAGAATAAACGCGATGTTGATAAGCAGGATATCGGACAAAATCAAAAGAGTGGGAACTCTATTCTGTTGGTTAAACCGTCCGTTAAGCCAGTTCATGCCCGACCACCCTCCCGTATGTGGCGGCGGTTTGTTGGGCTGTCTTTTCCCAACTAAACTTAGCGGCTTGCGCCAATCCTTTTTCCTTCATAGCGATCTGTAAATCCGGCTGAGTCATAATCATTGCCAAGGCTTCAGCCAATGCCTCTATGTCAGTCGGTTCGACCAGTTGAGCAGCATCACCGGCGACTTCCGGCAGCGATGAAGCCGTGCTGGTGATAACCGGTGTGCCGCAGGCCATCGCCTCTAATACCGGCAGCCCAAACCCCTCAAAATGAGAAGGATACACAAAAAGCGAAGCCGCATTATACCACAAAGGCAGCTCTTCTTGAGGGACATAACCGGGAAAGCGGATAGAGTCCGTTAGGTTAAGCGACTCGACCAACCGAAAAATTTTCTCATAGTACCAGCCCTGCCCGCCCGCAATAACCAACAGCGGTGCTTTTGGATCGCGGGCCTTCCAGGCAGCATAGGCCTTAATTAAGCCATCGACATTTTTGCGTGGCTCCAATGTTCCCAAAAATAAAACAAACGTGTCGGGCAGTTGCCGTCGCGCTTTGAACGCTTCAACCTCCGGCTCAGGCAGCGGCTTGAAACTGTCATCGGCTCCACAGTAGATGGTACAAACTCGATCCGGAGTGACACCTAGCAGATTGATGACATCACGCCGTGTGCTCTCCGAAATCGTCATAACCGCTTTGGCCCGTTTGACGGTGTTGGCCGTAAATTGGCTCAAATACCAGCGGTTGAATGGCCGAAAAGCCTCAGGGTAACGGAGAAAGCTCAAATCGTAGACCGTTACCACAAAAGGACACGGCGCTGCCAACGGGGCCACAAAGGCCATCGCGTGCAGCAAATCGACCTTCGCCCGGCGCAGAGCCAACGGCTGTATAAACTGTTCCCACAAGATGCGGGCGATCGGTCTGTGGGTTGGCAGTTGGCTAAATTTCAAACCTAACCCCGACGCCTGATCTTGAAAAGCCCGATCACCTAAAAAAGCACTATAGGCAAAGCTGTCCGGCGAAACCTGCCGCAAGCGGGTGAGCAAGTTGAAAATATACCAGCTAATCCCGGCCCCGCGATAGGATTGGCTTAACGATAACAGGTGAGCGTTCAGGCCGATGTGGGTAGGACGATGTTGCATGGGGCCATTATAACACAAGCCTGATTTGGGTGTGAATTTTAGAGGTTCGCTTTACTGATTGCGCATGCGAGCCGCTTGGAGAACCGCTACCACGGTCATGGCGTCCATAATTTCACCCTTGAGTACCATATCCAACACACGAGCAAAGGAAAACGTTTCGATTTCCAAGAACTCCGTCTCATCAAACGGAATGGTAGCCGGCTCTAAATCGCGCCCAATAAACAGATGACAGGTTTCAAGACAAACTGATTTTGATGAGTAAAATGAAGTGATGGGGATAAGCGTGTTTGCGCGGTAACCTATTTCTTCCATCAACTCCCGCTGAGCGCCGATCTCTATCGGCTCGTTGGGCATTAAACCGCCGGTGGGTATCTCCCAACGATGGTTTTCTTGCTGAATATAGCGATACTGGCGCACCATAATTACGTGGTCATCATCAATAAAAGGCAGAACACCGGCGCATTCGCCTGTACCGAGTTCGCACACGCCGTAGACGGTTGTCTTTCCATTCGGCATTTCGGCGATATCTTCCCGTACACGAATCCATTTGTTTTTGTAAACTTCACGCGTAGATAATGTTTTCCAGGGTTGTGGTGACATGGCATGTTCCTTAGTTGTAATACCATTATAACACGACCCTGAAAATCTGCATCTCTGGCTGGGAGTGTTCCATTTTTTGGACGGATTGTTCGGTTTAAAGGTAGTGATTCAGTGTCTTCAACGGTCTCAGCGAATAAAATAGGCACACAAGCCAATTTCGTGTATGATAAATTCAGTCAGCAAGCTGGGGGAAGCGGGAGAATTGGGCTATATGATGAACAACCGAGAAACGATGCATCCGGCTGTACCGGATCTACAAACCGATTTTTTGAAAGGGAAACTAAGCCGCCGCGATTTTTTACGGTTTGCCACGTTGTTGGGCACGTCGGCGGTGGTAGCCCACGCTCTGGCGGGCTGTAGTCTTGGCGTTAACTCTGCCTCCCAAGACACAGCAGAGGCTGTTCAGCGGGGTGGAACGCTCAAAATTGGTAGCCGCGTGCTACCCGTCGATCATCCGGCTCGACTGGCAACGTTGGAGAGCGGCAACCAACTCCGCCAGGTGGGTGAATATCTAACCGCCACCAATCAAGATAACCTTACCGAACCCTGGCTGCTGGAGCGTTGGGAGGTTGATGAGGCCGTCCAAACCTGGACACTTCATCTGCGGCAAGGCATTACCTTTAACGATGGCCAGCCCTTCACCATCGATGATGTCATTTTTACGTTCAACCAATGGCTCGACCCCGCTGTCAACTCATCGATGTTTAGCCTACTGTATTATCTCAACACAACCGGCATCGAGCGCATTGATGATTACACCCTTCGCCTTCATCTCACCGAACCCCAAATCGGCGTGCCTGAGCATCTCTTTCACTACCCTGCTATTATTTTGCCCCGTACCTTTGAAGGCGATTTCATCAAGCAGCCGATAGGTACCGGCCCGTTTACTCTAGAGACGTTTACAATTGGTGACCAAGCCGTATTCAAACGTCGTCCCGACTACTGGCGAATGGGGGCCGACGACGACCCGCTGCCTTACTTAGATGAGCTTATCTATTTTGATTTAGACCCGGACGAGCGTATCGAAGCCATGCAGGGCGGCGTCATCGACACCTTAATTCTGCCGGCGGCTGAAGAGTGGGACGCGCTCAAAACCGCGCCGGGCATTAGCACCTACGAGGTCAGCACGGCCAGGGGGCAGGTGCTGCGGATGAATGTAACCAAGCCCCCTTGGGATGATGTTCGGGTGCGCAATGCTTTGAAACTATGCCAAGATCGCCAGCGTATCCTCGATTTTGCCCATCTCGATCAGGGCGATTTGGCGATTGATGCCCATGTTGCGCCCATCCATCCCGCCTACTGCGAAAAACCCATTCCCGAATATCTGCCGGGGGAGGCTAAAACCTTGTTGGCCGAAGCCGGTTACCCCGACGGCCTGACCGTTCAGCTTACGGCCAAAAATGATACGGAAGAGGCACAAATCGCCCAAATGCTCAAAGAGTTGGCGGCTCCCGGCGGCTTTAAGATTGTGCTGAATATGATCGCCCCGGCCAAATATTGGGAGCAGTGGACCGAGCTTGATTTTGGCATCACCAGTTGGGGCCATCGCCCGCTTGGCACAATGGCGCTGGCCCTGGCCTACACGGCTGATGAGGCCGGCCGGCCCGTCCCCTGGAACGAAACCCACTGGGTTGACCCCGATTTTATTGCGCTCCTCCGCCAGGCGGAACGCACGCTTGATGTCAACGAGCGGCGGCAGGTGATGTGCCAGCTTGAAGATATTATGCAGGAGCGCGGTCCCATCGGTTTAAGTTACTGGGCTAAAAACTGGAATATTATTCGCTCTGAATTCAAGAATGTGCGGGCTAACCCGGAGGGGTACGATATTTTTTACGATGTCTGGAAAGAAAGCGGCTCGATTTGATAGAGATTACGGTGAACCCTCATCTGTCGCTTCGATGGTTTTCTCGGGTTCAGGGGTAGGCGTGGCTTTGGGAACCGGCCAGCCCGTGCTAATATCGCCATTGATGAGATCATGGCGAACCTGGTCGAGTTCATCCTTTAATTCGTCCGGAACGGCATCATCATAGTCGTGAAACGGAGCTAAAGCAACCCCCTCGTTGGCGAGCGTGCCTTCGAACGTTGTCCCGCCCTCAAAAGTACCATCCTCAATCGACTCGATAGCCTCAAACACGGCCACATCGGCTTGCTTCAATACGCTGGTCAAATAAACATCGCTTAGTTGGGGCGCGGCCTCAAACTGGTCGATATCGACGCCGATAACGGCCAAATCGCGCTCTTGGGCCGCTGCGGCTGAGCCTAACCCGGTTTGACCGGCGACCGGAAAGATGATGTCGCAGCCTTCCTCGAAGAAATTTTCGGCAAAAGAGCGTCCCGTTTCGGTATTTTCAAAGTCGTTGGTGAACACGCCGTCGCCGCCTCCCTCAATTAAATTGGATGTCTTCCAACCCAAAAGACGGACATCGGCCTTGTTTTGTTGGTTGTAATAAAGCACTCCCTGCTCAAAACCCACCAAATATTGCGTAATCGGCTCAACGCGGATGCCGCCGTAAGTACAAACGGTTTCGGTCTGGCTCATCCCCGCCGCGAGATACCCGGCCAAGAAAGATGCCTGATCAACCTTAAACTGTACCCCTAAAATATTATCTTCGCGGCCCGGAAAATCGACAATCACAAACGGAACATCGGAAAAAATATCTGCCGCCGTCTCCGTTGCTTCGGCCATAAGAAAGCCGACGGTCACCACGCCGTGGTAGCCTTCGCCCACAAACTTGCCGATATTATCGGCATAATCGGCCTCTTCATCGCTGGCCAGATATTCAACCTGAATATCAAACTTCTTACCGGCACGCTCCATGCCTTGCCAGACAAGCGCGTTAAAGACGTTATCATCAAGGCCGCCCACATCCGTCACCAGACCATAGCGATTCCCAAGCGACGTGTTGTCCGGCGTCTTGGTCGGCTTAGCTGCGGCTGTTGTTTCCAGGGGTTCGTTGGTGGCTGCGGTTGCTTTCTCCGTGGCCGTCGGAGTAGGCGTGCTGGTACAAGCGCACACAATCAGCGAAATGAGTGTCATAACCAGAAAGGTAAATACGTGCGTTGTCATCAGGTTGCGCATCAATCCGGCCCTTTTAACGGATGTTATGGTGTGATTATGTTAACATAAACGTCTTTTCCATTATAAATCACCCCCGAAGGTGTGGCAAACTATGAAATGATCTTTTTTGGTAAGACCGCACGGAACCGTGGTGAAGAATAATTAGACAGAATTAACAGGATTTACTGATAGGACAAACAAAATTGTGATAATCTTGTCAATCCTGTCGATTATGATGTCGATCTTCAATCATCGTCATGCTTCTACGGTTTAATGTGGCGCTACCTCTTTTTTGGGGCTTGAATTTTAGCAAAAAGTGCGATATACTGGCTTCAATTCATTCGAAAGGAAACAGCCGATGTTCAACAACACCATTTGTGTCCAAAATTCTTCGGATTTTGCCGCCGGGTGTTGTTAATCTACGCTTTTTTCTAAATCGAAAGCCCTAAAACGCACACACAAGCCGCAGGTAAAATCCCTGCGGCTTTTTTATTGCTCTATTGCCTCCGGGTATCTCTGGAAAAGCCGCAGCTTTTGATGCGGCTTTTTTGATGAATTACAGGAGGACGATGGATGTTACGTATTTCCAATCTTTCAAAACATTATGGCGATGAGCTTATCCTGGCCGATGTTTCGTTCTTGGTGAGCCAGGGTGAGCGCGTTGGTTTGGTGGGACCGAACGGCTCCGGCAAAACCACGCTGCTACGGATTATCGCCGGTTTAGAAACCGCCGATAAAGGCGCTGTCGCGCTCAATCCGCCCGCTGCGACGATGGGCTATCTGACCCAGGCGCTTTTGTTTGCCGATGACGAAACCGTGGGCGATTGGTTGTCGAGCGCCACGGCCAAACACAGCCAGGCCTGGAGCGCCATGCAGCACTGCGCCGAAGCAATGGCTGCAACCACCGCTTCGACCCGCTTGGAAGCATTGACACAAGCCTATGCCGAGGCCGAAGCGCAATTTGAAGCCGCCGGCGGGTATCTGCTCGAAGCCCATCTGGAAACCATCCTCGCTGGGCTGGACTTGGCCGATACGCCCCGCGATTTGCCGGTGGCGCGTCTCAGTGGGGGGCAAAAAACGCGTCTGGGGCTGGCTAAATTGCTCATTCGGCGGCCCCGTTTGCTGCTGCTCGATGAGCCGACCAACCATCTGGACATCGACGCTCTGGATTGGCTGGAACAGTGGCTGGGCAGCTACGAAGGGGCGGTGCTGATCGTGTCGCACGACCGCAGCTTCTTGGATGCGGTCACCACCCGCACGCTGGCCCTCGATCCGGTCGACCACACCCTGCGCGATGTCGCCGGTAACTACACGGCCTATCTCGACACGCTGGCCCGCGAGGCCGAGCAGCAGTGGCAGGCGTACAAGGATCAGCAGGATGAGATTGGGCGTTTACAAGACGCGGCCCGGCATCTACGCGGCCAGGCCAAGTTTCGACGCGGCGGCAAGGCCGATACCCCGGACAAATTTGCCAAAGCATTCTTCGCCAACCGCAGCGCAGCCACCATCGGTCGCGCCAAAAACATCGAACGGCGCATCGAAAGCCTGCTAACTGATGATCGCATCGATAAACCGGGCCAGCAGTGGCAGTTAAAGCTCGATTTCACCGCCGATGATCGCGGCCCCCGCCAAGTGCTGACCCTGGAGGATGTGGGGATGGGCTTTGGCGACCGGCTGTTGTTCGAGCACGTATCGCTCACGCTCACCCACGGCGAGCGCGTCGCTCTGATTGGGCCGAACGGCGCAGGCAAGACCACGCTGTTGCGATTAATTACCGGCACCCTGCAACCCAAAGCCGGTCAGGTACGGGTAGGTGCGGGCGTTAAGCTCGGCTACCTGGCTCAAGAGCAAGAAATCCTGGCGGCTGACGCGACACCCTACGACACCATTCAAGCGGTCGCCGAAACGATGAGCCAGACCGAGATCCGCACCTTCCTACACGCCTTCCTCTTCTCCGGCGATGCGGTGTTTGTCAAAAATGGCAACCTCAGCTTCGGCGAACGGGCGCGATTAATGCTGGCCCGGCTGATTGCCCAGGGCTGCAACTTCCTGGTTCTCGACGAGCCGGTCAACCACCTCGATATCCCCAGCCGCGAGCGGTTTGAGCAAGCGCTGACGAATTTTTCCGGCACCATCCTGGCCGTAGTCCACGACCGCACCTTTATCCGCAATGTCGCCACGGAGATTTGGGAGTTGCGAGACGGGCAGGTGCGGGTGAGGGATAGCGAAGTGGAGATTGGAGACTAGAGATTGGAGATTAGTGGTTGCAAAGTGGAGGATTGTTGTAATTGTGTTGTATTGAAGAAAAACCGGGGTTCCGGCGCTACCATGCTTTAGGGTAGCACAACA
>JAGRBY010000990.1 GCA_020433835.1 Anaerolineae bacterium
GTTGTACTCAGAACAAACCTCGGCTCGATTCGCCGGGCGATGGGTGACAGCGGGGCGGTTGTGGCCTACAATGAATTTGCTCCATACAGTAACCAATCGTCAATCGTCAATGGTCAATCTGAAATCGAAAATCTGTATGGTTTTAGGGTGAGTGGTGGCAAGGGAACAAAGGTTTGTCTGGCATAAAGGCGCGTGCTAAAATAGTGACTCTTGGACTGACGACCTCACATTACTCACAAACTATGGACATATATTGAAGGAGACTATGGGAAGCTTTTACTTTTTTCTATTTCAAGCACACTCCGGCTGGCGCTGGATTGCTCTGCTGCTGCTCGTTGTTACGACCGTTAAAGTTATTATCGGTTTGGCTGCCGGCCAAAAGTGGACCGGCCTTGACCAGAAGTTGGTTACGTTTACCAATATTGCTGTTTCGATTCAGGTTTTATTGGGGATTTTTCTGTATGTCTTGCTCTTGACCCAGGGGGGCGGGATTACGGGTAAAACTGTCGGGGCGCTGACCGGAGGCCATCTGGTGCCGGCCTTGCTGGCGCTGGGCGGCATCGGCTTTGCCTCGGCACGCTCTAAGAAAGCGAGCACCCATCGCCAGAAGTTTATGATGGCCACAATTGGGATGGTCATCGCCATTGTGCTGGTGTTAGGGGCGCTAATGACTGTGGGTGGGCCTTTCGCGATGGCCACGGCGGGGTAGCAGAGTGGTAAAGAAAGGCTGAGGCTGAGGCGAAGGCTAAGGAAAAACGCTTACTCAAGTTTAGGCGTTGTTTCTTAGCCTCAGCCTTAGCCAGTTGTTGAATAAGCATTTCAGGAGCTTATTTCTTCGCGCCCGCATCGATCTTCTGCGCCCAGACGAGATCGTAAATCGTCTCCCATATTTGAATGTCGATATAGCGCAGCGGTAACTGCTCCAGAATGGCTTCAAGCTGCGAGCGCGACCAGGTTTTGCCCGGCATCAGTTTGGCCTCCCAACCGATGCGGCTGGTGGTGAGCAGCCAGCCGCCGTCCATGTTTTCGGCGGAGACCGGCTTCAAGACGCGCACCATTTCGGCCAGGCCGTGCTTGGGATCGGGATAGAACTCCATCGCTTCTAACGAGCTGACGACGGGCAGGCTGTTGTCGGCAAAGGGCAGGGCCATCGCATCGGCCTGAATAAAGATGACGCGGTCGCGGTACTGAGGTTCGAGATCGCGCCGGGCGACGGCCAGCATTTTCGAGGCGCGGTCCAGGCCGATGATTTGGCCTTGGTAGCTTGGTTGGCGGAGCAGTGTCATCGCCAGGCGGCCCGTGCCGGTGGCAACATCCAGCACTGTGGCGTCGGGCTGAGAATAAAGCCGATTGGCCAACGGGCGGCCCAGCGTGAAATCCTCTTCGAAGTCGTTAAACTCTTTGATGCCGTTGTACCGCTCGGCGGTCCAGTCATAAAGCAGCGCTACCAGAGGCGCTCCCAGATAAGCCCCCTCGGCCAGGATGAACTGCCAATAGGCGATCAATCCAATCATTAGAAGGGCGATGATGATGAGTAACCAAATCATTGTGGGTGTATCCCTAAAACGCCCAGCGATATCCCCGCTGTGAACATCGCGATAACCAGGTAAGGCTGCGCTTTGGCCAGCCAGTGGGCGGGTTGGTCGAAATGGGTTTTTAGCAGCAGGGTAGCCAGTAGGCTCAGGCTCAAAACGGCTGCGCCCGGCAGTACCCGCAGCCCCAGCAAAAGAACTATCGCCGCGATCTGCCCCCCGAAAAAGAGCCACTCGGCCCGATGATGGTTGCCTAGCAGCCGCAAGCCGCCCAGATAGACAGCCCCATAACAAACCGCCAAAATACAAGGGAACAGCGTTAAGGGCGACCACAAGGCCGCGCCCATCAGCCAGGGTAAGAGCAGCTGCACCAGGGTCGGCAAGCGGCCACCGTGGCTCGACGCCAATGTGGTCGGATAGTGTCCGGCCACAAGCGTTAGCCCAATCGCCACCACAACAAGCCAAAAGATGGTCGGCTGAAGCGCCAGGCCCATCAATAAAGCCAGCAGTAATCCCAGACCAAACGTTATTACGTAGCCACTGTAGGCGGGCCAGTAATGCTGCTGCCACCAAACCTGATAACGGCGCACAAGCATAACGAGCCGGCCTGCTATTGAATCCGGCTGGGCGTAAGGGAGTGAAAATCCGTGCCGGGCCGGATACGTTAACCGGGCCTGGGTCACGTGCCGCCATAAGCCTTGCTCTACGGCCAAGGCCCACAGCGTACCGAGAATCGGATCAACCAGCAGCCACAAGCTGATCAGCTGCAACACGGTTCCGGTGGTCATGTCGGGCCAACCGGCGGTCATCGCCCCGGCCATCGCTGCCCAACCGGCCCCCATACTCAGCCACGCTTTTGAAAGCGCTAGCCTGAATGTAAATGTTTGTCCAAAGGGGTCCTGTTTCATCCTACAATACTTTGCGCTGAATAAATACAAGAATTTTACACCTACAAAGGCTATTATAACGCC
>JAGRBY010000991.1 GCA_020433835.1 Anaerolineae bacterium
CTCCGGATCAAAGTGTTGATAAGGCTCTACATCTTCGGCCGGATTAAAAATATTAATCGCTTGAGATAAATGCTCATATGCCTTATCTGCTATCCTTTCTTTCTTACCCAACTGAACATATTTCCAACCCATTAAATAGTTTTGACGTTCTATCTCAGCAACTGACTTATTGGAAAGCAAGTTTAATTCATCCAGTTCTTCCGCATTACGTATCAGGTTATTGGCCGCGCTAAATTTATTCTGTCGGCGATAGTTTCTCATTCGCTCTTTGAAAGCATCGATACCTGCCGTCTGGTCATCGGCCAGCAAGTGATAAATCGCTTCAACCTGATGCTGATCATCCTCCATTGTGGAGAAATAGTTATAGGCGCGTTGGCTATAGCTTTGAAACAGTTCCGGGTAAGAGGTAGTTAGATGATACAGAATGGCTCGACGCGTGAGATCATGCAAAGCATACCCCAGCGTGCCAAATGGCTCACTAAAGGCCAACGCCTGTATCTCTTGCTCTAAATCTACGGCTTGGTCAGTTTCTAATTGCAACAAAGCCGCCAGAACAGTAGCATTGAACCAATGCGGTACGGCTGCCGCCAGAGTGGCTGTGCGGAGGGCAGGTGGGAGAGTTTGCAGCAGTGTATCCGTTATAATCCAAGTCGTTTGAACTTCACTATCGGCCTGTTGTAACTGCTCCAGAATACCGTCACTCATACGCCACCTCCCGGCTGTAATTGGGACTGGACATATTCAACAAAAAATTTGGGGCGGCCTTGCAGCGCTTTATGTAAGTGATCGATCACGTAAGGATCGAGCGCAGCCTGACATTTTTCTACATACTCATGATAGCACTCGACAGTGACCCCCGTTAGATGAAAATGCCGATGGCTTTTTGCAGATGAAGAAGACGTGATAGCTTCTTGTCCGGCAATAATGACAATAATAGGATAGCGCGCCGAAATGTGGGGTAAAAAATTCTGGGTTAGCCAACTCTTAAAGGCCGGGTCCGCCTTTTCGTATTGATCAAAAAAGAGGACTAACCGGGGGGCCTGGGAGTATCGGCTTAGATCTGTAAACACCTTCTGGGTTAGCGTACGTTGCCACCGTGTTTCACCCTGGCGCGTTAAAGGTTGAGGTGGGCCTATCGCACTAAATTCATCATAGGTAGGAAAATGCTCCGGGCCAAAGCGAACGACTATCTGATAGAGACAATCTTCTATGGATATTTGTGGCCCTAAACTAAAATCTAAACGGTCAAGTCGATGAGCGTCAGCTGCCTGTCTATATAGTCTCAGAAGGTGTGTTTTGCCCATGCCACTCTCACCATGCACCAAAATCACACACGCTTCATTATCCTGGTGAGAAGCTATTTTCTCAAAAGCCGCCAACTCGCTGGTAAGGTTCATAAGCGGTTCACGAGGCTGCGTCTTCTTCTGTGGTAGGAGCGGCTCAGCCAGCAGTTCAGGCGGCATCTCCGGCCAAATTTTGGGTAAAGCTTCAATGGAAATAGCCAAACCTCTTTCGCCCGCCCCTTTACGTTTATTAATCACACCTAAAACGAGGTTTGTCGCTGCATCAACCACCGGCGCACCGCTGTAACCACGTTCCAGCAGGTATTCGCCCTCGAACTTTAAATGCCAGCATATTATCCGCGTTTGCAATCTTGCTGAGTCGACTTTACCTTGCTCGTGAAGCGTTCCACTTATTTTTTGAATCGTCCGTTGATTACTCCCATACAGGGAAAAGCCGGCTGTAATAATTGACATATCTTTGAGTGCAGAAATTTTAAGCGGCAAGATAGGTGTCTCTAATACCCCTTCAACTCTAAGAACAGCCAGATCAAAACCGTCTTCCGGGTCAAAAGCAACAACGGTAGCCGGTTTATAATCAACTTGCAGCGCCTCTTCCCACCCAACAGCATTAATAACATGGGTGCAGGTTAGTAAATAGGTTGCATACTGGTCTTTGTGAATGACAAAGCCGGTACCAAATTGGTTCGGCTCCTTGCCGGTGATTAAAGCGACTTTGTCGTCCAAAGTTAAATGCATTAAGACTACTCCTTGAGATTGAGGATCCGTTTAATAGTCAAATTAGCTCTCGTTAACCTGCTATTAGCTAGCACATAACAGTTGTAGAATTGCGTTTGATAACGGTCGGTTGGCTTGAGGATTAAGCAAATGAGAAAAGACGAAGTGAGTCGGCGAGTTGAAGTTGGCACCACTATTGTACCTGGTGACTGGCCAAAGTGACAAGCAACTGAGGTTGATTTTAGCCCACTGAGCGATAAACAAACAGTCATACAAAGTGAGAATGACGACCTTACCATCCAACCGTCGTCCTGCATCCCAAATTTCAACGACCTCCGGCTGCGGCGGAAGGCGATTACGACCGTGATCGCCTCATGTGGAATCCAAAATGCCTTGATCAACATCGTGATCGGCCTATGTGGAATCCAAAATGCCTTGATCAACATCGTGATCGGCCTATGTGGAATCCAAAATGCCCT
>JAGRBY010000992.1 GCA_020433835.1 Anaerolineae bacterium
CGTCCGCCGCCGTGGAGCGCACCCGGCAGAGCATCGCCGCCGGGATCGAGCGGGAGCGACAGCTGGCTGAGCGCCCGGCCCGCCTAACGCGGCGCAAATTCATCAACCCGCCGCCGCTGGAGGTGCCGGGTTACTTTCAGGATCGCTTTGACGAAACCCGCCGTCTCAGCGGCTTTCTCAAAGCACCGGAGCAGCGACTGCTGACGGTGGTGGGCCGGGGCGGCATCGGCAAAACGGCGCTGGTGGCCCGCCTGTTGAAGCACCTGGAGCGGGGCGAACTGCCCGACGGCATCGGGACGCTGGCCGTGGACGGCATTGTCTACCTGAGCGATGTCGGGGCGCGACCGCTGACCTTCCCCAACCTATTCAGCGATGTCGGCAAGCTGCTGCCCGACGAGACCGTCCGCGCGTTGGACGCCACCTACCGCGATCCCAAGACGCCGACCACCGCCAAACTGGCGGCCTTACTGCGCCACTTCCCCCACCGCAGCGATGACGGCAGCGAGGGCCGGCCGGTGATCGTGCTGCTGGACAACTTTGAAACCCGCCTCGACCCCGCCGACCACCGCCTCACCGACTCCGACCTGGATGAGGCGCTGCACGCCCTGCTGACCCTGCCACCCCACCGCCTCAAGGTCATCATCACCAGCCGGGTGGCCCCCCGCGACCTGCTGCTGGCCCAGCCACACTACCAGCAGCAGATCTATTTGGATGAAGGGCTAGCCAGTCCCCACGCCGAAGCACTGCTGCGGGCGCGTGACCCTGATGGCAAGCTGGGGTTAAAAAGCGTCACCGATACCGAACTGGCCCCGGCCATCACCCATACCCGAGGCTACCCTCGCGCCCTGGAAGCCCTGACCGCTGCCCTGGCCGCCGACCGGGACACTGATTTGGCCGAACTGCTGGCCGCCGCCGAAACCGCTCTGCCGGACAACGTGGTCGAGGTGCTGGTGGGCGAAGCCTATAGCCGCCTGGCCCCCACTGCCCAGCAGGTGCTGCAAGCCTTGGCCGTTTATGGCCGGCCCGTCCCGTTAACTGCCATCGATTACCTGCTGGAGCCTTACCATCCCGATGTGGACAGTGCCCCTAACCTCAAGCGGCTGGTCAATATGAACTTTGTCAACAAAGAGGGTGGCCTGTACTACCTCCATCCTGTTGACCGCGCTCACGCGCTGTCCCATATTCCCCAAGCAAATGTGCCCTCACCCCAACCCTCTCCCGGTGGGAGAGGGAGCGAACAAATCCCCCTCCCTTTGGGAGGGGTTAGGGGAGGGCTAACGGACGAAACCGACAATGATAAATCCTCCATACTCCCTACTCCCTACTCCCTACTTCCCTTCCTCCACCGCGCCGCCGACTACTTCAAAACCACCCGCAAACCCCGCGCCGAGTGGAAAAGCCTGCCCGACCTGGCCCCCCAACTGGCCGAGTTCGACCTGCGCTGCGAGGCTGGTGACTTTGACGCCGCCGCCCTTGTACTGACCGGCATTGACTATGACTACCTGCTGCTGTGGGGCCACTACCGGCTGATAATTGACCGCCACCAGCGCTTGCAGGGGAAGATTGAAGACCCTGCCTTACAGCAGAGTAGCGCCGGTAATTTGGGAATCGCATATTCCAGTATAGGGCAGGTGCAACAGGCGATTGACTGTTACGAACAGGCTTTGGCAGGTGCTCGCGAACAGAAAAACCAGTGGAACGAAGGAGCCTTGCTTGGCAACCTGGGGCTAGCCTACGCCGACCTGGGCGAGACGCGCCGGGCCATAGAGTACTATGAGCAAGCCTTGGCCATCTCTCGCGACATCGGTGACCGAGGTGGGGAAGGAAACCATCTCGGCAGCCTGGGGAGTGCATATGCCGCCCTGGGGGAGACGCGCCGGGCAATAGACTACTACGAGCAAGCCTTGATCATTGTTCGCGACATCGGTGACCGGCGCGGGGAAGGATCTCTCCTTGGCAACTTGGGCAATCGCTACGCCAACTTGGGAGAGACGCGTCGGGCTATTGAGTACCACGAGCAAGCCTTGGCTATCGCTTGCGACATCGGCAACCGGGCCGGGGAAGGAGTCTGGATCGGCAACTTGGGGCTAGCCTACGCCAACCTAGGAGAGACGCATCGGGCAATAGGCTACTACGAACAAGCCTTGGCTATCGCTCGCGACATCGGTGACCGGGCCAGTGAAGGGACCACTCTTGGCAACCTAGGGAGTGCTTATTCATTTTTTGGTGACACTGAAAAAGCGATTGGTTACTACGAACAAGCCTTGGCTATTGCTCGCGATATCGGTGACCGAGGTGGGGAAGGAAACCATCTCGGCAGCCTGGGGGTGGCCTACTCTAACTTAGGAGAGACGCACCAAGCCCTAAACTACTATGAGCAAGGTCTGGCTATCGCTCGCGACATCGGCGACCGGCGTGGGGAAGGAAACCACCTCGACTGTTTGGGCAATTGCTATACCGATCTGGGGGAGACGCGCCGCGCCATAGACTACTATGA
>JAGRBY010000993.1 GCA_020433835.1 Anaerolineae bacterium
TGCGCGTTGGTGGCGATGGTCTGCACGTAGTTGCTTTGCAACCCTTCCGCCGCCGTGCGATAGGTAGCCCACATTTGGCCATCGAACATACTAACGCCGTTGGCCGTACCGAACCAGGGGTGACCATCATTATCCACTAAGATGGCACGAACATCGTCATCGGCTAACCCATCTGCCGTGGTGTAATTGATCCAGTGTTGATGATCGAAGTGGCTGACGCCGTGCCTTGTACCGAACCATTTGCTGCCGTCGGTGTCAACGGTAATGGTGTGGATAGTGTCATCGATTAAGCCGTCGGTGGTGGTGAACGTCTGCCAACCTTGAATATCGAGTGGGGGCACGGATGCGGGCGTAGGTGTCGCTGTGGGGGCAGGTGATGGCGTAGGGCTGGGCGTATTTGTGGGCTGCGACGTAGCCGTAGCCGATGCGGTGGCTGCTTCAACCGTGCTTTGAGCCGGTAGGTCTGTATTACAGGCTATTAGCATTGTTTCCAGAAGTATGATAATTAAAAAATAAAAAACGGTTTTATATTTGATAGCCATGGTATTCCTCCAAATTTATGATATTTGAAGGATATCATCATCTACGTCAGTAAGTTAGACACAAGTCTGACTATTTTCGGACCGTTTGGAACGCGAAAGACCTGACAGGTTTTTGAAGATGACGTTTGGAGTACGATAAAATTTCGTCGGCTCTCTATCGCCCTTCAGCATTATCGTATAAAACCTGTCAGGTCTGTCCTACAAAAATATGACCTTGCTTGGCACCGGCTGGCGCGTTTTCGAGCGCTCTTGGGCCGGATAGCCGAGCGTGATTAACCCTTGCGGTTCCCAGTCATCGGGCAGGGCCAGTACAGCTTTGACCAACTCCGGCACAAACAGCGGCGCGCAGACCCAACACGCGCCTAGACCTTCGGCGTGGGCCAGCAGCAGCAGGTTTTGCGCGGCCATCGCCGTGCTTTGGGTGGCCATCGTCCACTCGTTGCGTGAGCGCTGCGGGTCGGGGTAGCGATCCATATCGACCAGGCTGGTGCCGATGATGATGATAACCGGCGCACCCGTTAAGCGGGCATAGCTGCGGGCCACATCGCGCTCGATAGCGTCGGGATCGTCGCCGTCGGCGGTGCGGTCGGCGCGTAGACGCGCACCCATCGCCTGCGCCAGTCGATCTTTGTCCGCCGCTTGCGTCAGCACGGCAAAGCGCCACGGCTGTCGATTGTGGGCCGAGGGTGCCCACGTCGCCGCCTCCAGCAAGCGAACGATAAGCTCCTGGGGAACGGGTTTATCACTGTAACGCCGGATCGAACGGCGTTGTTTGATGAGGTTGAAGAGAAGGTTGGCGTTGTTTTGGTGGTTCATGCGGTTTCATAGGTTTTGTGAACACCAGAGATAGGGGATTAGGAGATGAGGAGATAAGGCGATTGTTAATTTTAATCTCCCAATCGCCTTATCTCCTTATCTCTAATCTCCAATCTCCAATCTCCAGCTTATCATTTACCGAAACAAATCATGGTGCTTTGGCCGCAGCACGTCGGCGGCTTTGGCGGTTTCATCAACCGTAAATGGCAATCCGCGGACAATCGCCACCGGACAACCTTCGGCGGCCTGGCCGATAACCAGGCTGGCGGCGGCGGCGATCTGATCGGCAAAGCCAACGTCGGTGTGCAGCAGCGGCTCATTGAAGAGGTCGGGTGTGCCGCGCAGGTCTTGCACGGGAGCCAGCCCGCTCAGGCCGATGGTGACGCCGACGGTGCCGAAACGCCAGGGCCGCCCGTGGCTGTCGATGATGAGGACGGGCGGATTGACGCCGGTGCGGGCGTTAATACCACTGCGCAGCGCACGGGCCGAAGCATCGGGGTCAGCCGGCAGGCGCAGTACAAAATCCGGTTGGGCGCTAACGTTGGAGTGGTCGATGCCGGCGTTGGCGCTAATGAAGCCCAATTTGTGCTCAACGATGAGCAGACCGGGAACGGCGCGAATAACGGTGGCGGTGTCCCACAAAATCACTTCGATCAGGGCCGCCGGTTTGCCGGTGATAGCGGCCAACTCCAACGCCTGGTCTGAGGGTGTTACCGTGGCCAGGTTGACCCACTGATCCTCGGCTTTGGAGATGATTTTTTGGGCAACAACGATGATATCACCCTCGGCCAGCGTGAGATCGATGGCCTGGGCGGCTGTAAGGATGATGTCGCTTAGATCATCGCCGGTTTGTATGAGGGGGATATGGGATAGTCCGATAATTTGCATAGGGTACACTTATTCAGTCGTTAATCGGCATGCTGAATAGTCGTCGCGAAACTTCGCGGTCGTTAATCGACATCCTGAATAGTCGTCGCGAAACTTCGCGGTCGTTGATCGGTATGCTGAATGGTCGTCGCGAAACTTCGCGGTCGTTGATCGGCATGCTAAATGGTCGTCGCGAAACTCCGCGGTCGTTGATCGGCATGCTAAATGGTCGTCGCGAAACTCCGCGACGGTTGATCGACATATTGAAAGG
>JAGRBY010000994.1 GCA_020433835.1 Anaerolineae bacterium
GCTCGTCTTTGACAAGCCGTTTATACTGTGAGATCGCCGCTTGTGCTAATATCTCAAAACGTTCCTCTTTAGTCATCCCATGTTCAATCAGTATCGCATTCGTCCCTTCAAGATTGGCGAGAACGTGTAGTTGTGCAATCTCTGCAAAGTCTCGCATATTACCCTTTTTGGCGTCTTCCGGATTCTGTTCCCGCCATTGCCTGGCTGTCATTCCAAAAACGGCCATGTTAAGCAGGTCGGCTTCTTCTGCATAGATCACCCAATCTAGCGCGTTTTCCCGCTGTTTCTGAATCATAGGGATAATATGATCTTTGATGGTATCTGTATGTAGTCGGTAATTGACCTTCGTCAGAAACCTCTGGTAATTCCATTCAAGTTGTTGACGACTATATTCTTCTTCCTTTAGGCGTTGGAACTCTCGAATGAGGTGCAACTTAAACCGAGGACTAATCCTTAGCCCAAACTCAAAAGCGATATCTTTATGGGCAAATGTCCCTCCATAACGACCAGGCTTTGAAACGATCCCCTTTGCATTTGTTCGTTCTATCCATTCTTTCACAGATAAAACAAAAGTGATACTTTCCCCACTCGATGCTTCATCTCTAATCTGGTGACTTTCCACCAGATTAAAATCGGGATTATACATGACTTCCCATTCCATCAGAAATAAAACCGTAGATCGTGTACGCATCCAGTTACGAATGATTTCACTGCCTTTTTCCCCTCTACCAGCCATATCTGTCAAAGAGATGTAGTCTTCATTATCAACTTGCTTGATGGTAATCTCTTGACCTTCAACGGTGATAATTTGATTTTTCTTTTTCGCCATAGTCGCTCTTTCGGTTTTTAATAGCTTATCCCGTCAAAATCGACGGGTTTTAATCTGGTGGATTTTCACCAGATAAGGGTGGGAACAAATTGTACCTACCCTCTTGGATTAAGTACTCGAATTTGGGTGCTTTTAATAATCCTATAAATGGGTTGGATTCAACCCAATAGGCTTCAAATTTGAAGCCTTTATTCTGAAAACTTTTCTGGGGATTTTGCCTGAAATGTATGTTCATTCGCAGTTGGGTTTCTTTACACTTTGCAGGAATACTGTCCTATTTCTACGACCGCACCGTTTTCATATCGTCCGCCGGTCTGATTATTGGAAAATTCCCACTCCCCTACCCTAGTGTTTTTGCGGCCTCCGGATTCCAAAGTCTGATAATTCATGTTATGAGAATTAAGAAAGAGGTTAATGGTGCCTAGCCCGATTTATTAAGAAACAGCGAACTCTTCTCGCTCTCGTTCCAACTTCTCTTCTATCGCTTCGATGATCCAAGCATGCCGGCTGACCTTTCGGGAACCGGTTCTATATCCTCTTACTAAATCAATTTCTTCTATTTGATCCTGATAAATGCGAAGTTGCACCTTCTTTGGTTCATCCGTGTCTGTCCGGTTCTTAAGAATAGACTTACCACCTTTATTCAATACCTTATTGACTTCCGCTTCTGATACTGTTTCTCGTTGTTTTCTTGTAAGTTTAGCCATTTTTAGACCTTATTTTAAACGTTAAAAATAACGTTATTTACGACGTTATAAAGAACTATAGTGTTTGCTTTTCCCTCTCTGTGAAATGAGAAAATAGCGTTTCTATCTCATCAACTGCCTTCCGGTCGCGGGGCGTATATTCCACAATGGCTTTTCCTTCAATTGTTGAATGGCGATAAACTTTCCGATTTCCCAAAGGTGCATCAATGAAACCTAGTTCCTCTGAATCTTTGAGTGCTTCTGAAACATCCTCATTATAATGTCCTTCATGATCTCCCCGATTAATGAAAGTGTAAGCCTTCAAATCAGGATTGATCGTTTTCACTTCGGCAATAAGTGCCTCAACCTGATCAATCGTCCAAAGATCATATCCACCAGGGACAAAAGGAACCAGGTACACATCACTAACACTCATAGCCGCACGTTGGCTGATTGTGTCCCGGCCTCCCGTATCGATGACAATATCATCGTAAACCTCTGACATTTGTTTTACCTGAACACGTACTGCATTCTCGGAAAGTCTCACGGCCGTGTAACCAGCCTGATCCTGGGTCTGTTCGTTTCTACTTGCTGTAAAGTCAGTTGCAGACTCTTGATCATCTGCATCTACCAACAGAACTCTACGGCCTTGTAGGGATAGAAAAACCACCAAGTTTGTTGCGACTGTGGTTTTCCCTGATCCGCCTTTAATACCACCTACAGTGTAAATCATGACTTTATTTCTAACGTTTTTTGTAACGTTAAAAATAAAGTTACAAAGAGTCAAGAAAAAAATGCTCTTTTTGCTCTAATTGTACTTACTAATCCCTAATTGAAGGGCCATAACCCTTTCAATATCTTCCATCTCTTCAGAAGAAGCTTTTCCTATCTTCTTTGAAAGGCGTCTTTTACTAACGGTCATAAGTTGGTCAGCCATTACCTTAGAAGCTTGACCATCTATCTCAATGATAC
>JAGRBY010000995.1 GCA_020433835.1 Anaerolineae bacterium
CCGCTATTGCTAATTATCTGGCCACTGAGCCGACGACCGATTTGCCGAGTAAAATTTCGCTCTCACTTACCAAAGTTCAAGAAATGCGCTACGGCGAAAATCCGCATCAAGCGGCAGCTCTATATGCTGCCGATGAAAGCATCGGACCGTTAGGCGGCGTTCTCTTGCAGGGCAAGGCGCTTAGCTACAACAACATGCTCGATGTCGATGCCGCCTGGCAAGCTGCGCAAGCTTTCGAGGAACCAACAGTTGTGATTGTAAAGCACCTCTCGCCGTGTGGTATCGCCAGCGCTGAAAGTATCGCCCAGGCTTTCCCACCCGCGCTGGAGTCAGACCCGGTTAGTGCCTTTGGCGGGGTTATTGCCGTCAATCGCACATTCGACGGGCAAACGGCCGAAGCACTGGGTGACCTATTTGTCGAGGCTATCGTTGCTCCTGATTTTTCAGACGATGCCCAAGAAATTTTGGCCAAGCGTAAAAATTGCCGCCTGTTAAAAATCGAGAAGCCCCAAAAAGCAGCGCTGGAATTCAGAACCATCGCCGGAGGTGTTTTGGTGCAAGAGCGCGATATGGGCGACCCTATGGACACCGAATGGCGCATCGTGTCACAACGCCAGCCGACCGAAGAAGAAATAGAAGCGATGAAGTTTGCCTGGACGGCCTGCCAGCACGTTAAAAGTAACGCCATTGTATTTACCGCCGGCACCGCTACGGTAGGCATTGGCGGCGGGCTACCCAGCCGGGTCGATGCCGTAAAGCTGGCCGCCACCAAAGCCGGTGACAAAGCCAAAGGCGCAGTGATGGCCTCTGATGCTTTCTTCCCCTTCCCGGATGGCCCGGAAGCGGCTGCTGCCGCCGGTGTGGTCGCGGTTGTTCAGCCCGGAGGATCGGTACGGGATGATCTGGTGATCGAAGCCGTGGATCGGCTGGGGCTGGCCATGATTTTCACCGGAGTACGCCACTTCCGGCATTAAACGACACAAGTCATCGTGAGACACGCTACAGCCCACTGGTTTCTTATTCATCTTAAACGACCTGTTCAAGCCTTCTTCAAAATGCCTGGGGCTAAAAATTTTGGTCTGATGCTGATTGTCTTTGCAATTATTGTGATTGCAGCAGTCATCGACCTTCATTTCAATTACGAAAATCCGGAGACCGGCGGACGGCTTGATTTTGTCACGGCAACCTACATTGTTTTTGCTTTACTTGTTTTTGAAAGTCCATTACCGTTTCCAAATACCTGGATTACCCGGCTGGCATTTTTCTTAGTGCCGATTTCCGGCATTCTTTTGCTTGGTCAGGGTATCATTCGGGTTGGCAATTCGCTCTTCAATAAGAACTTATGGGATAAAGCGATGGCTTCAACCTATAAAGATCACACAATTGTCTGCGGCCTTGGAAAAGTCGGCTATAAAGTTACGCGCTGGATTTTGGATCTCAACGAGGAAGTGGTGGTCATTGAACGGCATGAGGATAATGCCTTTTTGGCCGAAGTTCGAAGTTGGGGCGTACCGGTTATTATTGCCGATGCCCGGCGAACCGAGATTTTGGAAAGCGTCAATATAAAAGAAGCCGAATCGATTGTACCTTGCACCAGCGATGATTTAACCAATTTAAGTATTGCGCTAGAAGCCCGCCGCATGAGACCCACCCTTAAAGTCGTGCTGCGCATGTTTGATATGCATATCGCCGAAAATGTACGTGAGGGTTTTGATATTCACACGGTTTTCAGCATTGCCGATATCTCGGCACCGGCTTTCGCGGCTGCGGCTACGCGCGCTCCGCTTGATCACGCTTTTGCCTTTGGTGAGGGCGACGAGCGCAGTATCTTAACTGTCACCACATTTACCTTGGTACCCGAGTCGATTTTAGTGGGGTACACAGTGGGCGCTCTGGAAGATGAATTTGAAATCGCTGTCATGGCCCAACACTGTAACGGAGAGTTTATGCTACATCCCCATGATGATGCGATTCTATCGGCCGGCGATCGCTTTGTAGCATCGGCCTCAATAGCCTCACTGAACCAACTCGCCAACCTGACTCCGCCTACGCGAGAATATGAGAATTATCGTCGCGGACGCTGGCCCATAAAAACAAAAAAAGGGTAATGAAAAAAATTACTCTGGTTGCGTTTGGATTTTTCAAAAAGGTCGATTAAAATAATTATATGAAGGTAAGTACCCATATCAAATTAATACGCACCATCATGATGCTTCCCCATATTCCCAAACTCGTATTTGTGTCAACTTACAGGCTAGCGCGATGACGTGACAGCCCTGCTAACGCCCCTTGAACTTGACACGCTTAGCGAGTTCTATCCCCGGGAATTTATGCCATCAACATCGTTGCAAACATGTTATGCCTTCCAAAAATTCCCCTAAGTAATCCATACCAACAGATGAACTATACGGGGCACAACATCTCAGGGGCGCTTAGCAAATTGAATAAACTTTCCATTTTAGCTAACTAAGTTTTGACGTACTAT
>JAGRBY010000996.1 GCA_020433835.1 Anaerolineae bacterium
GAAATTGTCACTGGCCGCCGCCCATTTTCGGGGGATGATCCTTTAACGGTTGTATCGCAGCATATCCACGCGCCGGTGGTTCCGCCTCAGCATTACAATGCGGCTATTCCCAATGAACTACAAGAAGTCATTTTGAAACTGCTGGCCAAAGCGCCAAACGACCGCTATGCTCTGGCCGCTGAAGTACGACAGGCTCTTGCTCCTCTAACCGAGCGTTTGATCTCGCCGGATGAGACCAGTGAAAAAGTGGAGACTCCGTTGCTGACCGAAGAGCCAAACAACGTTCAGGCTCTATTGGAGCGGATTGCACGCGGTAAGATGGTTGGTCGCGAAGAGGAACTGCAAAAACTCAAAGATCACTGGGACTTAGTTCGGCTTGGTGAGCCTGATGCCGAGCCGCTCGTCATTATTTCAGGCGAGGCGGGTATTGGTAAGACCCGGTTGCTGCGTGAATTACAAGTTTATTCTACCCTGCGAGACGGCTATATTACCTATGGCCGTGCTCACGAACAGGATGCCGGTACGCCCTATGCCCTATTTGCCCGAGTGCTCCGCAACTACATTATTGAACAGCCGGCTGACGTGTTGCAAAATCAACTCAGCGGCTTTACCGCCGGAGAGATTGTAAAGCTGGTACCCCAACTGGCCGAAAAGCTGGGCTATATCCGGCCCAATCCCTCGCTTGAGCCGACGGCCGAACGGACTCGGCTGCTTGATCAGGTAAGTCGGTTTATTATCAACATTGCTCAAGATCGGCCGACGCTGCTGCTGCTGGACGATCTACACTTTGCCGATCCCGGCAGCTTGGATATTTTGGAGACACTGTTAAACCGCTCGTCCGGCAGTTCGCTGATGATTGCCGGAGCCTATCGCGATGTGGCGCTGAGTTATAATCATCCGATTAATCGATTTGTTAATTCGCTCAGAAAAGCCGCAATGGTTCGTCAAGTAGCTTTGCGTCGACTGCCGCAGAGTGCTATTAAACAGCTACTAGAGTCACTTCTGGCCAGCAAGGTCAGCCGAAAATTTATTCGAACAGTCTATGAAGCCACCGAAGGTAACCCGCTTTTTGTCGAAGAGTTAATCAAGAGTTTAGTTGTTGACGGGCAGTTACAATGGCTTGAGGGCCACTGGCAGCAGCGCAGCGATACCTTGCCGCACATTCCCGGCAGCATCAAGGCGGTCATGGGCAAGCGACTTGAGCATATTTCTGAGCCGACCTATGAATTGCTGCGTCTGGCCGCAGTCATCGGGCGCTCATTTGGATTAGATCTCCTGCTGGAAGCCAGCGCCTATGATGTCGACAAAATGCAGTGGGCTATCGAAGAGGCGTTAAGCGCCCAGCTTATTGAGGTGGTGAGAATTGTTGATCAGCCGCCGGAACATTTCGACACCGGCATTGTGGTTTATTATCAGTTTCAGCACGCCCTTATCCGCGAAACATTATACGAGGAACTGCGCTCCCTGCGCCGCCGCCGTCTGCATCGCCGGGTTGGTGCGGCTATGGAGCGTATGGCTGGTGAGGATGCTATTCGAAACCCGGCGGTTCTGGCTCGCCATTTTATTGCCGGAGCCGAAGATGAAAAAGCCGTCTCATATCTGCGTGAAGCCGGAGCCAAAGCCAGCGAAGTCCACGCCAACGAGGAAGCTGTCGATTATCTCAGCCAAGCTCATGAGATTTTGGAAGATTTAGCGCCCGAACTTGAGGGTGATGCGCGGCAGGCAAACCTTGAGGCACGTTTCGAACTGCTAAGCCAGCAGCGCGATGTCTGTAACATGATGGGTGATCGCGACCGTGAATTTGTCGTACTGCACATGATGCTTGATTTAGCCGATCAACTGGACGATAAAATTCGTCGGCTCAAAACAATGACCCAGATGTCAACCTATTATTGGCACATCGGAAATTTGGTTGAAGCCGAACAGACGGCCCGCGAAGCTCTGTATATGTCCCGTACCCATGATGATGAGGCGGGGCAGCAATCGGCGCTAGAACGGATTGCCCGTGTACTGTGGACTCAACGTGATCCGCGCAGTATGGAATACGCTACCCAGGCGTTAGCTCTGGCCCAAAAATTAAGAGATCGTCCCCGTGAAGGGCGGCTCACCGAGTTGGTCGGGCATATTTTCATCGACACCTTGTATGAACCGGACCGCGCCGCCTTTTATTTTGAGCAGGCGCTAAAAATCTGCGAGGAAACAAACAATCCTTATGAAGCGGCCTGGACTTTGTGGGGTATGGGCAAACAGGCGACGTTGATTAGCAATTATCCGCTTGCCCTGGAACATTTTGCGGAAGCCAAAAAAACGGCGGAGAGTATCGGCGCAACGCTTCAAGTAGGGTGGGATTTATACCATGCCGGGAATGCCTGGTATAACTTAGGCGATTACGATCAAAGTTTAGAATTACTCCAGCATGCTCAATCGATTTTTGAGACATCACAACACCCTCGGGGTAAGATATACGGGACAACGTCGATAGGA
>JAGRBY010000997.1 GCA_020433835.1 Anaerolineae bacterium
CCATTTATGACCAGGTTGAGCCAATTCTGCGCCAAAAAGTAGGCCGTCTCTTAAATGATAAAATGCCGACCGGCGTCGCCGTCGTGTCGTCGATGAACCACGGCGGCCCGTACCCCGCCACCGGCCATCCGGGCTTTACGGCGGTCGGTATTCCGGCCTCCCTGCTCCGCTTTGCCGCGCTGCACTCTTACGATAATGTGCGCCACCACCGCTTGCCGCCGGAGTTGCAGGATAAAAACCCCACCGGCACCATGTGGCGGCTCATTGACGGCGAGTGGACGCAACGTGATGTTGAAATGGAAAGCTGAGAAGATACGCCTATGCCCGTAGAAACGGTTATCCCCTCCTTAGAACAAATTCTGGAAACACCCCAGCCGGTCGAGTCGAACCGATTAGAAGCCGAAGGCCCGGCCGGTAAACTCCCGCTCACCGAAGCAATGCTGCTCAATGAACCCAGCGGTAATCTGTTTGGACTGTCGCAAAATGCGGGTATGGGCTGGAACCCCGATGACGTTGGTCGGCCTCAATACCTTATCGTCAGCACGCAGGGCGGCTTGCGCGATAGCGACGGCACCCCGGTCGCGCTGGGTTACCACACCGGCCATTGGGAAATCGGCTTGCTGGTCCGTGAAGCCGCCGAGACCTTTCGCGAGCAAGGCGTTGTCCCTTTTGCCGCCTATTGCAGCGATCCCTGCGATGGGCGCTCGCAGGGAACTATTGGCATGTTCGATAGCTTGCCTTACCGTAACGATGCCGCCATAATTATGCGCCGTCTGATCCGCTCTTTACCGCTGCGCCAGGGCGTGATGGGCATCGCCACCTGCGATAAAGGTTTACCGGCCACCATGCAAGCCCTGGCCGGTTGCCACGATTTACCGGGTATTATTGTCCCCGGCGGCGTGACGCTGCCGGCCATCGGGGCCGAAGATACCGCCGTTATTCAAACCATCGGGGCGCGTTTTGCCCACGATATGATCAGCCTCGATTACGCAGCGGCGATGGGCTGTCGTGTTTGCGGATCAGCCGGTGGGGGCTGCCAATTCTTGGGGACAGCGGCAACCTCGCAAGTGGTTGCCGAAGGGCTGGGCTTAACCTTGCCGCACAGTGCGTTAAGCCCTTCGGGTGAACCGATTTGGCTGGATATGGCCCGGCGTTCGGCTTTGGCGCTGCTGCGCTTGCAGGCTAACGGCCAAACGCTGTCGACCATTTTAACCGGCGCGGCGGTTGAAAATGCTATGCTGCTGCATGCCGCTTTTGGCGGATCAACCAACTTGCTGCTGCATATTCCGGCCATTGCCCACGCTGCCGGGCTGCCCCAGCCCACCATCGACGATTGGAATCGCGTCAACAAAGCTACGCCTCGATTGGTCGATGTGCTGCCGAACGGCCCCCGCAATCACCCCACCGTGCAGGTCTTTATGGCCGGTGGCGTGCCCGAAGTGATGCTCCATTTACGCGCGATGGGCCTGTTGAATTTGGATGTAGTAACCGCAACCGGCGAGAAGCTAGCGACGGTGTTAGATTGGTGGGCAAAGAGCGAGCGTCGCCAGGCGGCTCGAACCCATCTGGCTAAATCCGGCCAGATTGACCCCGATCACGTTATCATGGACCCCAACTCGGCCCGCCAGGCAGGCTTAACCAGTACGGTTGTCTTTCCGGTCGGCAATATTGCTCCGCAGGGGGCCGTCATTAAAGCCACCTCGATTGACCCCTCGGTTGTGGATGACGATCAGGTCTATCGCCATCGCGGCCCCGCGCGGGTTTTTACCTCGGAGCGGGCGGCGATTATGGCCGTTAAAGGGCAAAGCGAGCCGCCGCTTAAACCCGGCGATGTTTTGGTAATGATCGGCGGTGGCCCATCAGGCACCGGCATGGAGGAGACCTATCAGGTGACATCGGCCCTCAAGCATATCGCCTGGGGGAAACAGGTGCCTATCTTAACCGACGCCCGCTTTTCAGGGGTGTCGACCGGCGCATGTGTGGGCCATATTGGGCCGGAAGCGCTGGCCGGTGGCCCCATCGGCCGGCTGCGCGATGGCGATATCATTGAAATCATCATCGACCGGCAAGCCTTAACCGGCCGGATTAACCTGGTCAGCACCGAGGATAGGGAGCTAACGCCCGACGAAGCCCTCCAACTGCTCAATTCCCGCGAGTCGCACCCCGATCTGCAATCCCATCCCGATTTGCCGGACGATACCCGACTGTGGGCCGCCTTGCAGAAAGCCAGCGGCGGCACCTGGGCCGGCTGCATCTACGATGTCGACCGCATTATTGAGGTTATCAACGCCGGTTTGACGGTGGTTTGAGCTTTGAATATTGAGGTAACGTATGAACAGACAGATGGATAGAGACTGGGAACGCGGCGTTATTCGCTATCCCGACCCGGCCATTGAGGTTATCGAGCCGGCTTTTGATAAATATGTGCTTGGCAGCGCGGCTGTGGAACGGCTTTACACCGGCGCACGCTGGACCGAAGGCC
>JAGRBY010000998.1 GCA_020433835.1 Anaerolineae bacterium
AACATTGGACTCTGCTAACTGCTGGAGAAGGGTAACGCCGAAAGAGTCGCCGCCCACCCGGCCAATCATCTTGGTCGGCGCGGCCAAGCGGGCAGCGGCCACAGCCTGATTGGCCCCCTTACCGCCCCCTGCCGTAAAAAATTCGTGACCGATAATGGTTTCGCCGGGCGCCGGCAGTCGAGGCGTGCGAATGACTAAATCCATATTAATGCTGCCGAAAACGAGAATGGTCATGAGCTACCCACGGGTGAATGGTCATCGTTGGGGAATAATTTCGCTCATTATAGTAGAATTGAACTAGGTGTCAAAGCCAATTTCGAGTACGGGTGATAGTTCCAAATTTGGAATTGCCGAAGGGCATGTACGTTTCCGTTGTCCTCGCAATGGGTAATCTGCAATCAGTGGAACTTGCCAATCGGGGCTAATGGGTATCGACAGTAGGAACCATAGGTTGGATTAAGACATGAAATTAGAATAAGTCTAAACTTACCCAAAAGTCCCCTAAAAAAAGGAAGAAAGTACCTACAAATAAAAAGGAAAGTAGGTTAGAATAAAATTATCTAAAAAGCATTTTGTCGACTCAGTCATATCAGGAAAAGGAGCTTGATTATGATAAAAATGATCAAATTCAACGTTTTTATTTTCTTAATGATCTTTACTATAGGGCTACTCAGTGATTGCACTCCAATTGCAAACTCCCCTGCTCCAGCTACAAAGGCAAAAGCTACAAACGTAAAAGCTACGGTTACGAAAACCCCATCCCCCACAAAAGTAGATCTAACAGAAGAACGAGAGAAAAAAGTTCTTGCCTTCTTATTGCTTTTAACTGAGGGGCCGAAATACGATCCCGATAATGACTTTCTGCATAAGTATCTGCCAGACCTTGATGTACGCTTAGATGGAAAAAACTTGATTTTCACCGTGTCATCGGCACGCGATGATCCCGTAGAAGAGTTTGTGGATCTGGGTACCAGTTTGATTTTAGCGGGGGCTATAATTTCTAACGCGGGCGAGGCTGATGACTGGGGGCTTAGTAGAATTGAAGTGATTTCCCCTGGCCCATCAAATAGTTCAGCCACATTATACGTGATGGGGCAACGTAATCTGGCAAAAATTGCTAACGGAGAACTTGATATCTATGACATTATGCGATCTGATGTCGATTGGGGAGACAGCACCCTGGCAAAAGTAGTTGTTCCGGTTCTTAATGTTCGATCAGGGCCGGGAACAAATCACGCCATTATTGATCAAGTATCGGCTGATGATATGCTCACCGTTGTTAGAACGAATTCAACGGGTGACTGGCTGCAAGTGATTATTGATGATCAAGGAAATATGGGGTGGATTTCAGGACTTCCCGAATACACGCAAATAGTTGGCTCACTGCAAGATGTGCCAACTGTCCAGGCTACGGCACCTCCGCCCTCTCCTACTCCTTCAAGACAGATAGACGTGGACCGTATTTTGGAACGCATCCAAGAAAAACAAGAAGCAAAGTTAACCCCTACGCCTCCTGTCTATTCTGGAAAAACCTCGGAGTGTGTCTTTTGGTCTGAGGCGCAAGGATATATCGGTCAAAACGCATGTATTTGGGGCGTTGTTGCCTCAACATATAAATCAGAACAAGCCTTCTTTATCAATTTTTCAGCAACGGACGACACAGTGTTCTATGGCGTATCATTTGATCACAGTTGGGCCAACTTAGGAGGGAAATGTGTTGTCTTACGTGGCCTGGTTGAAACTTATGAAGGGCGACCGGAGATCATCATTAGAGAGCTAAACCAACTTCAATCCTGTTCTCCATCTTCTGCCCCTATTGCCACCACCGCACCTTCTCTGGATACCACTTCGTCCGGTTTTGAGGTTCCTCCCGGCAAAGCTTTATTTGCTTTCTATAATTTCACCGATACAGACTGGAATATAGATATTGGGCCGTACTTTTTACAAGTACCGGCTAAACCACCTAATCGCGAGTACGTTTTTGATACTGTCGCCATCGATCCAGGCACTTACACCTGGCAAGCTCATTCACCTGGCGGCGATTATTATATCGTTGATAAAAATGGTAATAGAGCGTTTGAGTTTACGGTAGCTGCCGGTGATGTATACAAAGAACGTGTATACTAAACTCAAATTTTGAAGCTTTGTCTAACCTGGTATATGGGGGGACGTAGGATGGCTACGTCACACATCCCACATTTACGAGAAACTTATTGGTGTAACTTCGCCCCCTTTTCCTCATCTACCTAACGCACAGCCCCATCCCTCCACCGGCTAAGTTAATCCAACGGACGACTGTCATAATCTTCCGGTTACCTCATATCATCCGCTTCCGGACTCACATATTCGTTGAGTTGTCTTACAAAGCCGTTGGGCTGACTCACATCTCCATTGGGTTGTCTTACCCTACCGTTTAAACTCTTATAAAGCCGTTGGGCTGACTCACATCTCCGTTGGGTTGTCTTATACTACCGTTTAAA
>JAGRBY010000999.1 GCA_020433835.1 Anaerolineae bacterium
CTTCGATGATCCAGTCGGCTTCGGCCAGTTGGGCTAAATCATCCTCAACATTGCCGATGGTGATGCGCTGCTCGGCGGCGTGATCGACGAATGCCGCCGGTTTGGCCCGGCAGGCCCGCTCAAACCCGGCCTGCGCCAGCCGATTTCGCACCGCCGGATCGCTCAGGGTCAGCCCGCCGCTTTCTTCCTCCGGCGTAAGCTGCTGCGGCACCACATCGAGCAGCAGTACCGATAAGCCCACATTAGCCAGCAGCGCCGCAATCGCCGCGCCCATTGTGCCGGCCCCAATCACCGCTGCGGATTTAATTGTACGAGTCATAATTTACCCCCTAATCTCGTAACTATCAGGCTGAGGCTAAGACTGAGAAATAACAAATTCAGTCGATCACGATTTCAAGATCTGATGAGAAATAATAGAACACGGATGACACGGATAATACGGATTTTCACCGATAAGGCTTGATTTAACTAAAAAATATCCGTGTTTATCCGTGTGATCTGTACAATCTGCGTTCTATTTACCCACTTTTATGTAAGATAGTGATCGACTGAAATTAACTTAAGTAGCCGTCGCTAGCTAAAAAAGTGTTTTCCTTCGCCTTTGCCTTAGCCTCAGCCTTATTTTGCCCTAGACATACCGGATATCTGAATAGATATTTCCTTTATACAATGGCATTCAACCCGGTAATTTCTCGACCGGCAATCAGCAGATTGATATCGGCGGTGCCTTCGTAGGAGTAGATGGCTTCGGCATCGGTGAAGAGACGGGCCACGTGATAGTCGAGCAAAATACCGTTGCCGCCCAGCACTTCGCGGCCCAGTTGGGCCACCCGCCGGGCCTTGGTGGTGGCGCTGTATTTAGCCAGCGCCACCTGGCCGATGGTCAGCTCATCGGCCTGCATCAGTTGGGCCAGATGGTAGCCAAAAAATTGCAGGTGGCTGACCTCGGCCGCCATCTCGACCAGTTTTTGCTGCACCAGTTGAAAACTGGCGATGGGGCGATCAAACTGTTGGCGTTCTTTGGTATATTTGAGGGCTTGCTCAAAACAGCCGGCGGCCAGCCCAATCGCTTCCCAGGCCACGCCGTAGCGCGAGTAGGTTAGAATTTTGGTAATGTCTTTGAAAGCGGTGCAGCCTTCCAGCCGATTTGCCGCCGGAACCCGCACATTCTCCAACGTGATGTGGGCGTTAGGCACAGCCCGCTTGCCGATCTTATTGGGGATGTCGGCGATGGTGACGCCGGGCAGTTGGTTCGGATTTTCTAATACGAAGCCGCCAAAGCCGCCGGCCTCATCTCTGGCCCAGATGATGAGCAGATCGGCGAATGAGGCGTTGCCGATCCAGCGTTTGGCCCCATTGAGGATATAGTCGTCTCCATCGCGGCGAGCGACGGTCAATAGGTGCGAGGCGTCCGAGCCACGCTCCGGTTCGGTCAAACCGAACGCCCCGATTTTCTCCATTCGAGCCATCGCCGGCAGCCAGCGCTCTCGTTGTTCATCCGACCCCAGATAGCCAATCGTGCCCATGGCCAGACTGGAGTGTACGATAAAAATGGTCGAAATCGAACCGTCGCCGCGAGATAGTTCGTACTGAACCAGACCATAGGCCAGGCTGTCGAGACCGGCGCAACCGTAACCCTTGATGGTTCCGCCGATAATCGGCAGCTCTTTGATGGCCATAAAAATATCGCGTGGGTACTCGGCTCGTTCCCAGAACGGATTGATATTCGGTACGACGATGTTGTCTACATAAGCGCGTATCTGCCCGCACAGCGCTCGCTGTTGGTCGGTGAGCAGTTGCTCGAATTGGAACAGGTCAAACCCCGTTGTTTCCATAGCTCCTCCAAATTTATTTGCTTGTCACCGGTGATCACCATACACCTACATCGGGGAGTCGGAAGTAATAGAGTAGGGGATTGAGGAGAAATCTCGTCCACACCTTATCCCACTTCCTTGATGAATTTAACCGAAAAGACTGGTATGTTTGGTTGTTAGTGAGACGGTAACGACTTAAATTATTACACCCTATAATAGTTGTTTTTAGAAACCTGTCAAAAGAACACGTCCTGCTTGAGGATAAAAAGTCCAAGCCTTTCTCGGCCTGGACTTTTTTACACCCAAGTAAGTAATTGCCGCTTACCCAACCGGTTGCAGTTGAGGAACGCTCCTTTGTCCCTCAGCAGCGGTGGACGGCCGTCGTTTGAACATCAGTAGCCGCAGCCCGTTCAAAGAGACCAGTACCGTGCCACCTTCGTGACCGATGACCGCCAGGGGAAGACCGAGACCGCTGGTAAAAATGGCGATGAGCATCACCACGATCGCCGTCATCGCAAAGCCCAGGTTTGTGATCAGCGTTTTACGGGTTTGCCGGCTGAGGGCGATAGCGTAAGCGATATTGCTCAAATCATCCGACATCAAGACCACATCGGCGGTTTCCAGCGCCACGTCTGTTCCGGCCGCGCCCATAGCGATGCCGATGG
>JAGRBY010000099.1 GCA_020433835.1 Anaerolineae bacterium
AATATCAACGCTGATACCCATAAGCCCCACAATTTGGCCGGCTGCGTTACACAGCGTAACTATGAACAAAAAAACCACCCGCAGGCCCTGGAGCGTGATAAATTTCTCTTCCAGCACCAGTTCTTGCCCTTTGTCCATTACTTTAAGATCGTTATAGCGTAATTCGGCAGCGATATGGGGTTCAAGCAAATCGGCATCGGTGAAGCCGATGGGGTTGAGTGGTTGCCAATAGGTCAACGTTTCGGCGTTGGCACTGGTGTAAACGCCTTCGCGATTTTTGGTAAAGAGAATTACCGGGGCTTTATCAAATAGAGTTCGATAGCGGGCTTCGGAGTCGCGCAGATATTCTTCAGTGTGTTTCCAATCGGTGATATCATTATACAACGTAACGGTGCCACCGTCGATGGTTTTTTGTTCGGTTACTTGCAGCCAGCGGCCATCGCTGAGCGGCAGTTCAAATTTACAGCTATCGCTCTGGTGCCGTTCTATGCGGTTTTTGATCCATATTTCTTCTCGACCAACGGCCTCTAAATAGAGACCGCGCTCGACGCCAGCTCGAACAATGGTAGCAAAGGGGGTACCGGGGATAAGCAGATCGACAATATCGACACGCCACTCGCGATATTTTTGGTTGGCGTAAACAAAGTTGTCATCTTTATCATACAGGGTGAAGCCTTCGGTGAGACTCTCGACGGCGGCGTAAAGGTGATTGTGTAGAGTGCTCTTTGAGTTGGAGTCGGTTGTTGTCATAGACTTTGGCTTTGGTAAAAGGTGTCTTGTAACTTGGTCACATTATGTCCTTTCATAATATCATATTCTGGAGGAAATACAACGGATATTATGGTACTAACTAGGGCAAAAGGGAAGTGTGTGAAGCAATAGACCGCATTGACCCTAACGAGCTTGTGTATTATGACAACTCAAGGTAGAATGATGGGGAGAGCGCGTAGTTAAATTCATGTCGAGGGTGTTACTATGAGCGGTGTTACGCGGCAGCAGGTATTGCTGTTGGCTATTTTGCTCTTTTTTGCGATTGTTATTTTAGGTTGTCTTTGTATGTTGCTTGTTCCCAGCCCGGCGACCAACGGGCCTGCTTTTGTGTTTTAAGGCGGAAAATACAAAGGCTTTTATATCGATAAACAATGCCTGTCTGGGGGTAACCCTGGCCGTGGCATTGGTGATTCTGTTTGAGTTTTGCCAGCGGCAGTTTTTACGGCTGTTTAATTCTCCGGCAAAGCTTGTTTTATTACCCTAGATCGATCACAATAAAGCAGAATGATTTACAACGAATTGGCGAAAGCCCTTTTATGTTGTTATAATAGCTGAGTCTTTGTAGTCTGGCGCGTGGGAACGGATATCTGCTTGCTATAGAGATTTGCCAAGAAGGAGAAATGCAACGTTTATGAATCGATGGGCTTTATTGTTATCTGCGCTATTGGCGTTGTTTGAAAAAAGATTTTCCGGTATGCCACGTTTTATGGCCTTGTTTGGGGTGGCACTCGGTATTACCTTGTTTCTATCGCAGGGTGCTTGGGCTGAAACGTTGTTTCAATCGCCGGCGTCCCCTGTAACTGAGGAAGCTAATCCTGCTCAAAACCAGCCGTTTGGTCCGGATGATGAAACGGAAGATCCGTTCGCTCCGTCGTCGCAGCCTGAAACGGAAGATCCGTTCGCTCCGTCGTCTGAGTCTGAACCGCAAGATCCGCTTGATTTATCACAACCTCAAGATACTTTTGAAGAGGAATCGCCGGGGAACGTTGTCGAAGATCCGCTGGTGGAGCCTGCTCAGGAGGTTAATGAGCCTAATCCATTGGACGCGGATACGGTCTCTCCAACTGAATCGGCACCTCCGGCTGAAGAACTGCGGCCGGTGCGGCTAGAACGCGATGAAGAAGAAGGCTCACGCAACTTTATACTAGACCAGGCCGAACTCATCGATACGGTGGTTGTTTCAACGGCTTACGTATGGTTGTGCTGCGGTATCGGCTTATTTTTACTCATCCCCCTCGTTTTCCTGTTTCTGCAAATTCGAGGGCGTCACAAAATTATCAAAGAAGAAATTTACTAGGTACCTTGACCCGATCTGATTTGCCGGTTAACATGCTAAAATCTCAAAAAGCGACACAGAGGATGATGATCATCCTAACCGGTGTCGCTTTTTTATTGCGAACCGCCACCTTAACCGGCCAAAGCCTGTGGCGTGATGAAGTTGATGCCATCCGCTTTTCCAATTGGTCGCTGCAAAATTTTTTAGGGGGGTTGTTCCAAACCGGCCATAATGGGCCACTTTATTTTTTACTCCTTAAGCCGTGGCGTGTTCTGATGGGTAGTAGTGAATTTGCGCTTCGCTTTCCTTCGGCAGTTTTTGGTACGCTTGTCATTCCGTTGAGCTACATACTTCTTCGTCAGTTGGGCTTTGGTCGGCGTAGCGGTATGATAATGGGGTTACTGTGCGCTACATCGCCTTATTTAATCTGGTACGGGCAAGAAGCCAAGATGTACACCATGCTGCTGGCGGTTATTACGCTGGCGATGATAGCCTACCTCAAGGCGCTGGCAGGCCAAGGAACAAAATGGTGGGTTGTTTTTGTGATCAGCACCAGTATCTCCTTCTATTTGCATATTTTAGCACCGTTGATGTTGGGTGTTTACGGCATTATTGCCATTTTGTGGCCGAAGAATATGCGACGTCACTGGCGAGGCTGGTTGATGAGCATGGCCTGCTTGACATTGCCCTATTTACCTTTGGTTCTGTGGCAGTTTCCGGTTTTGGTTGAGGGGGGCAACCTGGGCCATCCGTTTTATCCTTTGCGGCAAGAACTGTTTATTCTTTTGCAGCTCTACAGTAGTGGCTTGTTTCGATCGTTGGGCATAATGCCTATTGTGCTGTTTGTTTTTCTCTTTTTATGCGGGTTGCTGATAAAAAGCCGGATGGAAACCGTTCGGGTATCGCCTGTTCCGCACCAGTTACTGCTGGCGGTTTGGGCACTTTTGCCGCCGCTGGCTATCTATGTGATCTCTTTGCGGGTGCCGATTTTTGAAGATCGGTATTTGATTTACATTACACCGGCGTTTTATGGAATGGTTGTTGTTGGTCTTGTGGCCGTGCGTCAATATTCGCGTTCGGTGGCTGCACTCTGTTTAGGGGTTATCCTGATGACAAACCTTATCGGTATTTGGCAGCAGCAGCACCAGCCTGTTAAAGCCGATTTTAGAGCAGCGGCAGCCTATCTTACTGCTGAAGCAGCCCGTCCGGCCACGATTATTGTACAGATCCCCTATCTACAGCACACGCTCAAGTATTACTATCGCAAGAAGTATCAGTTGATCGAAGGGTTGTGGACTAATGATGGCAAATCGGAGCTGGTTGTTGATACGGAAATGCGCCGGCTCACAAAAGATGTGACGGATCTGTGGTTTGTCGTTTCTGAAGAAGAAAGTTGGGATCGACGGCGTCTGGTTCGAGCTTGGTTAGACGCCCACGCCCATTTGGTTGATGAAGCCAATTTTACCCGCGTTGATGTTTACCACTATCAACTTGGGGCGAATACTGGTGAAACTGAAAGCACAGAAACCACGAAGCCCTAGTTAATTTACGCTGGGAAGGGTAAAGCTAAAGGTACTGCCCTGGCCGTTGCCGTCGCTTTCAATCCCAACCTGGCCACCTAATCGCTCGATGATGCGGTAAACGATAGACAGCCCCAGACCATGACCGTGTTGGTTATGGGGCGTTAGCCGCGTGAATTGCGTAAATAACTCGGCTTGCTCTTCCGGTGTTAAGCCCGGACCATTGTCTCGAACCCAAAATTTTATAGTTCCATTATTCAATGGCGTCGATCCTAACTCGACCAGAGGTGGTTTTTGCCCGTATTTAATGGCGTTACTAATATAGTTGGCCCATACTTCCTCTACCCAAGGACCGTAGCCTATGGCCGAGTGCCACCTGTCGGGCAGAATGATCTGGGCTTGATTCTCTTTGATGCTATAGTCTAAACGCTGCTGGGTTTCGGATACAATCTTGTTCATATCCAAAGGTGAAAGTATAACTTGCCGCTGTCTTACGCCGGCCAGTAGGAGAAGCTCGTTGATAATTGTGCTCATCTTTTGACCATTTTTAGCAATGGCCTCTAAATACTTTAGAATTTCTTGGTCTGAGAGCGTTGGGTAATAGTGGACCATGGCATCCGCAAAGCCAATAATGGGGCTAAGAGGCTCTTGGAGGTCGTGAGCGACCGTATGGGCGAATGCCTCAAGATCATCAATAAGTTTCTTCTGTTCTTCCTCAGCCCGTTTGCGTTTAGTAATATCACGCGCGATGCCCAGTATTAAGCTTCGATTATCTATAGAAATTGGAAAAGTGCTTACCTCAGCCGTTATCAGAGAACCATCTTTTCGCGTTAAATCGATTTGTTCAGGAGAAGTAGCTTCCGATTTGTTGATTTTATTTAACATCTTCGTGACTTTATCTATCTGGGTAGGGGGAATGAATGATAGATCAAGAATATTTTTTTCGACTATCTCTGCCCGTTTGTAACCGATCAATTCTTCAATGGCTTTATTGCCGGTAACAAAATCGCCCTGGGGTGTAACTAAAAAATAGGCGTCTGGGGCAGCATCGAATAAGATTCGCAGCTGTTCTTCTGATTTCTTGAGCATTCGCTCGGTTTGTCTATACCCTGTAACATCAATCCCGGTGCTGACGATATAGTTGTCCTGATCGTTTTTGCCTAGTAATAATATACTGGTCCAGACGATTGTTCGGGGCTGACCTTGCTTTGTGTGCAAACAGTTTTCATAGGTAATCGGAGGGTGTCCGGCTTTGAGCTTTTGCGCGATTTCCTTTGCTGTAGGGATATCTTGTGGCAGCCAAAAAAGCTCCCAAAGACTTTTGTTTTTTACTTCATGGCAGCTATAGCCCGTAATTTTTTCACAGGTTCGGTTGAAACGAATAATTTTTCCTTCAATATCGGTTAAGATTACCAAAGCGCTGGTGGTATCGAGAATGGCCGAGACGAGGTTGCGTTCTTTCTTTAATTCTTTAACGCGTTTGGTGATTTCTTTGCGCGATCGATCGTATAAATGAGCATTTTTTAGGGCGATGGCGGCTTGATTAGCAAAAGCCAGCATACGCTCGGCTTCGGTTTGCGTATAATAACCAGGTACGTCGCTGTCGAGGCGTAAAAAACCCAATAGTCGGGTTGTTGTCCGAATAGGAACACATATCGATGACTGAATCCAGGGTTGGCGGGTCAAAATGCTCCATTCATCACGATCATCAACATAAGGAATGGCCAAGGGCCAACCTGTATTGTACACGGTTTGTAAGAAGGGCGTGTGAGCGATGTTAAACGTTATCGCTTTGAGAGGAGAAATTTCTTCATCTTTATAATAACCATACGACCGAAAAACATGAACGACCTTGCCTTCTGATAGGAGAATACAGCCGGCAGAGCAAGGAATAATGCGTCCCATTTGCTCCAGTATCTGGTCTAAAATCTTTTCATAGTTAAGCGTACTGCTCAATACGCCGCCAGCCCAATGTAGGGCATCGCGGGAATCACGATGACTATGGGCGAAACTTAAATGGTACTCTTCTTCGACCTCTCTCCTTTTGTGGTCACTTTCTACCTGTTCCAAATAGGCTATGCGTCGGCGTAGCGTATGGAGTTCTGTAAGAAGTTGTTCTTTTGTTTTATTTTGATCGTCCATAGAAAGGTCGAGATAAAATATGTTGCTAAATTTACAAAACTCCTATCTCTCTGCTTACTATTTATTATACACAGGGGCAAAGGGATAGCGAGTCACGTTTTAACCTCTAAAAACATGTTTTCGTAACAGTCTTTTTGGGGGGTTGCCAGCCGTTATCAAAGCCAGTATACTTATCTTTGATAATGGTAGTAGTGGGCTTACTTGAGCTATTTTAGCTGCAGCAACAACAATTGTGTTCATCTGTTTCTTAATTTAGAAACGTCGTTTAACAACCCTAATTCATATCTGTCACTCTTAGAAGTGCTGCCAGTTAACAATCGGATGCATAAACAAGTAACGAAGATAAACTCATTAACTTCAATATTGCAGCTTCTAAGCAAAATTCCCCAAGCTTTCAACCCGCCAACCCCCTTACCGCAATGTATATTAGCTGTTAACGAGATAATGCTCGAAATTGTCAATATGGATGCAATTTGGGTTTATACTACCGGCCCTCTACCTCTTTGCTCAGTTGGTTCGATACGTACGCCATTGCGTGTTGCTCCTCAAGCTCGGGTTACGGTTATTGATGATGATCCACCCCATGAAAGCCGTTGGCTTAATACTACCCTGATGGGGCAGGTTATGACCAGCCAGATTCCCTATTTTTCACAACCTATCCGCAATGAAGCCATCGATGCGGACCTGTCTGATACGATGCTCGATCTCTTCGGCATTCAACCGCTGGCAATCATTCCTCTCATCGCTGATTATCATTTGCTGGGTGTTTATTTGGTTGGTAAAAACGCCAAGCGTGAGCAAATTCTGTCTGAGGATACAAAAGATCTGTTAATTTATTTAGGCGATGTTTTGGCTCAAGCACTGCATAGTGATTTTCTTAAATCACGTTCCAGACGACATACTGACGCTCTCATTATGCTTAATCAGATTGCGCAGACTATTACCTCCACTTTAGATATTGATGATGTCATTCAACGGACTATGGCCGGCATTAACTCTATCTTAGATGTCGAGGCCGGCTCCCTTTTACTTATCGACGAAAAGAGTAATGAACTTAATTTTAAGGTCACGTTGCGCGGCGAAAATAAGCAAATTACCTCATACCGTCTCAATATGGGTGAAGGTATTGCCGGTTGGGTTGTTCAGAATAACCGGTCGGCAATGGTTAATAATGTAAAAACTGATCGTCGTTTTTCTCCCAAAATTGATGACGCGATAAATTTCGATACTAACTCCGTGTTATGTGTCCCCTTAGTAATCCAAGGTAAACCTATCGGGGCGCTAGAGGTATTGAACAAACGCAACGGTCCGTTTGATGAGGATGATCAAGATTTGTTGGTTTCAATGGTGGCCTCTTTAAGTGTCGCCTTAAAAAATGTGGCTCTATATGATGATGCCCAAAAAAGAGCGCATATCAATCATATTATAAACAAAGTAACTGCGGCTATCAATGCCGGACACGGTTTATCAGCGACGGCGAAAATTATTTATAAACAATCGAGCCGTCTTTTTAGCTTTGACCATATGAGCATCTTGCTTATCGACGAGTCAGGGCATTCCGTTAGGCAATGGAGGTTTGGTGAGTTTGGGTGTGCGGAACAGCCCTATTATATCCCTCTCAACAAATCGCGATTGGCTCAAATTATCGAGTCAAGGCAAGGCCATATTGAGGCTGACTTGTCCTGTCTAAAGCCGGGTAGAAAAATATATCCTGATGATGCCTTATCTACATCGGATAGGGTAAAGGCAAAAATGACAGTTCCGTTGACTACAAAAAAACAACCCTATGGCGCTATTAGCTTGGGTAGTCATAAAGCTAACTGCTATGGCTTACGGGAACTAGAGTTGCTGGAGCAACTGGCCCCCCAAATTGCCGTGGCAATTGAAAAAGCATTGCTGATTGATGCCCTTGAACAGCGCAATAATGAAATGCAGCTTCTCAATCGTTTAGGGGAAATGCTTGTTTCAACTACCAAGCCACGCCTTATTTTTGAGACAACTCTTAATGTTGTTCCCCGGCTTTTACCAGGCGATGTTCAAGGTGTGATCATTGTCGGTGAAGAAGGGGCTTATGTAGGAGCCGCAGTACCCTTTGAATTTCAAAAATCCGATATAATCCTCAATAAACTGGTGACAACCTTAGCTGAACTGCGCGAAAATGAAGCCCCGATAGAGGTTATTGTCACAAAATGTATTGCCGGCAATATTCCTGTAGATTCAAACTGGCAGCCCACAAAAGTCATGTCACTACCGATTTTAACCCGCCGTGGAGCACAAGGACTTATCTACGTGGCTTTTGGTCAAGGTGAATACCTTAGTGATGATATTCTCCGTATTTCTTCACTTATCGTTTCCCAAATTTCAGTGGCTATTGAAAACGCCCATTTATTCCAACAGGTTGAGCAAGAACGGGGCCGCTTGGCTGCTATTGTGGCCAGCAGTACCGATGCTATTTTGGTTGTTAGTAGTCAAGGACAGATTGTTTTAGATAACCCGGCAGCTCGAGAAGTTATGGGTGTGCATGAGTCACAAAATGGGCGATTACTGTCGGAAAGTACGCAGTCTACTGCCATTATCGACCTATTTACTACTGCCATGCAGGGCGGTAAGTCCACCGGTGAGGTAGCTCTGGCTGATGGCCGAACTTTTTTTGCAAACTTGTCGCCGGTTTCGGCTGGAGAGGCCGGAATTATCGGGTGGGTAGCCACCATGCAAGATGTAAGTCACTTTAAGGAGCTGGATCAACTTAAAAACGATTTTGTTAGTACAGTTTCGCATGATTTGCGTGCTCCCTTATCAAATATTCTCATGGCCACCAATTTAATTGTTGAGGTCGGCGAAATTAATGCGGATCAACAGGAGTTATTAGGCGCAATTGATCGCCGTGTACGGGTGATGGCCGATTTTATTGAAGATATGCTTGATATCAGCAAAATTGACGCTGGTATTGATATGGAGATGGCTGCCTGCGATTTGGTATCAATCATTAATGACGTAGTTCGAAATCTTGCCCCTCAGGCTCTCGATAAAAAGATAGCGTTGGTACAAAACTTAACGCAAGATATACCCCCTATTTTAGCCAATGAGATGCGTATCCGGCAGGTGATGAATAATTTGATCGGAAATGCTATCAAATATACACTTGAAAACGGCCAAGTTACAGTTAATGCCTTTTGCCACAACGGCGAAGTGCAGGTTGAAATCTCCGATACTGGCATTGGCATACCTGTTAATGACCGCCCTCACGTATTTGAAAAATTTTACCGGGTACGGGGTGAACATGCCCTTAATCAAAAAGGAACGGGTTTAGGTTTGGCGATTGTAAAAGGTATTATTGACAAACATAATGGACGTATCTGGTTAGAAAGCGTTTTTGGTGAAGGTAGCACCTTTGCTTTTACGGTCTCAATTTGTTAGAGTGCATTTTTTGTTTTCTTATTCTCCTCTCACCTTATTATGAACAATTTGACAATACAAAGTTTACGTGTTAAAGATTAGGTCAGACTAATTATATGAATTAGTTTGATACTAGCTCAGTTAACCACCCACTTCAGAATTAATGTTACTTTACTTGATCTTGATTCCTCGATTAGTAAGGCTTGTAATCTCCTCCCTATCAGGAGAGAGTTATCCGTCAGCCCTCGTAGGTTTGGAGCGCTGCAGACTTTTGTTCCCTCAAATTGACCACCATCAACCAAATACTATAAAAAAGGTAACTCAATAAATGCTGCTAGCCGTCTTATCTGGTTTCATTTTAGCAATTTTAGCTCCATTGCTCTATAAGGTTGGGCGTGGAGTTACGGGGTGGGTGCTTGCCCTTCTACCCCTTAGTCTATTTATTTATTTTATTGGATTTATTGAACCGGTGGCGCACGGCGAAGCGGTTACGTTTACCTACGCCTGGATCCCGTCGCTTGGTATCAATTTGTCGTTTTATGTCGATGGGTTGAGTTTGCTTTTTGCGCTCATCATCTCCGGCGTTGGAACGCTCATCGTCATTTATGGGGGTGGCTATCTGGCCCATCATGAGTATGTCAATCGTTTTTTTGTGTACATTCTCATGTTTATGGCGTCGATGTTGGGGGTGGTTCTCTCCAACAACTTGCTATCGCTCTTTGTCTTCTGGGAACTAACCAGTGTTACCTCCTATCTGCTGATTGGCTATTATCACGAAAAGCCAGAGTCGCGCTATGCAGCATTACAAGCAATGTTAGTTACGGGCGGTGGCGGGCTGGCTATGATGGCCGGATTTGTGATGTTGGCTATCGTCGGCGGCAGTTGGGAAATATCCTCTTTGTTTGAACAGGGCGAGCTAATTCGGTCGAGTGCCCAGTATCTGCCTATTCTTCTCCTTATTTTGCTCGGCGCGTTTACAAAATCAGCCCAATTTCCTTTTCATTTTTGGTTGCCGGGCGCGATGGCGGCTCCGGCTCCGGTGAGTGCCTATCTTCACTCCGCCACAATGGTCAAAGCCGGCATATACTTGGTGGCCCGCATGAGCCCTATTTTGGGCCATACGGAAACATGGCTTTATGTCGTAACCGGCTTTGGAACGGTAACCATGTTGATGGCCGCCCACATTGCCTGGCAGCAAACCGATCTCAAGCGTATTCTGGCCTATTCAACCGTAAGCGCTCTTGGTATCTTGATGATGCTTTTAGGTCTGGGCGAACACGTCGCCGTCGAGGCCGCTATGGTCTTTTTGGTCGTCCACTCGATGTACAAAGGCTCACTGTTTATGATAGCCGGCGCGGTCGATCACGAAACCGGCCAGCGTCATATTACGGGGTTGGGCGGTCTGATCAAATCGATGCCGTTTAGCGGAGTTGCGGCCGTGCTGGCGGCAGCGTCGATGTCTGGATTGCCGCTATTTTTAGGATTTATCGGTAAAGAACTCATTTACGAAGCCACACTGGAATCCCATATTCTACCACTGGCTCTTACGATTATAGCCGTGTTAACCAATATTTTAACCATTACCGCCGCCGGTATGGTGAGCATCAAGCCTTTCTTCGGTCAAGAAGTTAAAACACCCAAGCATGCCCATGAAGCCCCGTGGAGTATGCGGTTAGGGCCAATTACACTGGCCAGTTTGGGCCTTATTATAGGGACAGTCCCGTTTGCTGCCGAGGAATTTGGTTCCCTTCTGGTTGGCCCGGCCGCAGGGGGTATCCTGAATGAGGCTTTAGAGGTTCACTTGCATATTTTGCCGGCAGAACTCGGCACGGTGGTTATGCTCAGTGCGATTACGGTGTTAGGCGGTATCGGCGTTTATGCTATTCGAGGTATGTTAGGTCAAATTGTAGCTCCACTTAATGCTGTATCAGTCGTTGGCCCGGAAAAGTGGTATCAATGGGCCTTAGATGGAATGATGGCTTCGGCAAAATGGCAGACAAGAGTTCTGCAAAGTGGTTACCTGCGTAACTATCTCATCATCACTATTTTGACCACGGTTGGTCTGGCCGGCAGCACCCTCATTTTGCAAGGTGCTCTGCAAAACTTGTCGGCGATTACCATGCCCGAAGCCCAGATTCATGAGCTAATGCTTGTCGTGATGATTTTGGGCGCTATCGTGCTTGTACTACGTACCTCATCACGATTGACCGCTGTGGCCGGTTTGGGGGTGGTAGGATACGGTATCGCCATACTCTTTGTCCTCTTCGGTGCACCCGATTTGGCGATGACCCAGTTTTCTATCGAAACGCTAAGCGTCATTTTGTTGGTTCTTGTTTTGTACCGATTGCCAACCTTCACTAATTTCTCGACACGTTTCGAACGTGTCCGAGATTTAGTTATCTCATTAATGTGCGGAGCACTCATTACCGCTTTGGTGCTTATCGAGACAGCATTGCCGATAAACTCGCGTCTGACCCCTTACTTTGCTGAAAACAGCCTCACTCTGGCGAGAGGTCACAATGTTGTGAACGTTATTTTAGTTGACTTCAGAGGGATTGATACCATGGGCGAGATCACCGTTTTAGGGATGGCTGCTCTAGGTGTTTATGGTTTGTTAAAATTACGTCTGGCTAAAACAGAAACCTCTAAGACAGCGGGTGTAAGCCAGCCCGAACCCGTATTAAAACCGACCGAAACTTATACTCCGCTACCCGTAAAAGAAAAAGTTGATCAACCCTAGCCCATCATCAGGAGAACATAGCCCATGCAATTTTCTTTGATTTTATCTACCGCCGTTCGGTATATGCTGCCCCTCATGCTGATATTTTCAGTATTTATCTTGCTAAGAGGTCATCATGAGCCGGGCGGAGGCTTTATCGGAGGGTTAGTGGCAGCCGCCGCCTTCGCTCTCTATTCATTTACCAATAAACTTGATGAAGTTCGTCGGGCGCTTCGGGTTGAACCACGAACCTTGATAGGCGTTGGTTTATTGGTGGCCGTGAGCAGCGCCACGTTATCTTTATTTTTAGGATTACCCTTTATGACCGGTCTGTGGTATCACGATCCCTTGCCTGTTTTGGGTAAGCTCGGAACACCGGTTGTATTTGATTTTGGTGTTTATCTTGTGGTTATTGGCGTAACCTTGCTCATTATTTTTTCACTTACAGAGGAGGGTTAACTGTGGAAGTCATACTCGCGTTTGTTGTTGGAGCATTATACACTGCCGGTCTTTATATGATTTTACGACGTAGCATTGTGAAGTTGATTTTGGGATTGGGTCTATTAGGACACGCGGCCAACCTGATGATCTTTACAATTGGTCGCCTCACTCGAGGTAGCCCCCCGATTATTGGCCATGAGGCTGAAACATTGGTCGGTCCCTTTGCCGATCCTTTGCCACAAGCTTTGATTTTAACTGCGATTGTTATTGGCTTCGGCGTACAGGCCTTTGCAATTGTACTGGTGAAGCGTGCCTACCAAACCGTCAATACCGAAGATTTCGATCAAATGCGTTCAACCGATCTCTACGAGGCATAATTATTCTATGAATGTGCTACTGATTCTACCCCTTATCATCCCTTTCATTACTGGTATTATCCTGATTTTATTGTGGAATAATCGAGCCGCCCAGCGAACTGTAAGTGTTGTTGGTTCAGCAGCGCTGTTTACCGTCACGATTGTTCTTTTATTTACTGTATGGCAGAATGGTATTCTTGCTGTACAAATTGGCGGTTGGCCGGCCCCTTACGGTATCACCCTGGTGGCCGACTTACTTAGTGCTATTATGTTAGTTCTGGGGGGGCTAATGTCCATATCCGTAGCTGTCTATTCATTAGCCAGTATGGATGCGGAACGTGAGGCTTTTGGTTACCACCCTCTCTTTCACATTTTGATGATGGGCATATCCGGCTCGTTCTTAACCGGTGACCTGTTTAACCTCTATGTGTGGTTTGAGGTAATGCTTATCTCCTCGTTTGTACTTGTGGCACTCGGTGGTGAACAAGGGCAGTTAGAGGGCGGTATCAAATATGTTACCCTGAACCTCATCTCCTCGGCTATTTTTCTGGCGGCGGTCGGATTACTTTATGGGCTGGTCGGTACACTCAATATGGCTGACCTATCCGTTCAACTGCGATCCTCGGATCAACCAGGTATTGTTCTGACCTTGGCAATGCTCTTTTTGATTGCGTTTGGGCTTAAAGCTGCCGTCTTTCCCTTGTACTTCTGGCTGCCGGCCTCCTACCACACTCCGCCGGTTGCTGTCTCCGCTATCTTTTCCGGTTTACTTACCAAAGTAGGGGTTTATACGTTAATCCGTGTCTTCACCCTACTTTTTATCATCGATCCGGCCTACACCCACACCATTTTGCTGGTTATCGCCGGTTTTACGATGTTAAGCGGTGTACTGGGGGCAGCGGCACAAAATGAGTTTCGTCGCATTTTGTCTTTCCACATCGTAAGCCAGATCGGTTATATGGTGATGGGCTTGGCCCTCTACACGCCGCTGGCTATTGCCGGAGCCGTGTTCTACATTACCCACCACATTGTGGTAAAAACCAACCTCTTCCTGGTTAGCGGTGTGGTGCATCGGCTGCGTGGAACCTATCAATTGAAAAAATTGGGCGGTATTTATCGCCTGTATCCGCTGTTGGGTGTTCTCTTCCTTATTCCTGCCTTTTCCCTGGCCGGAATTCCGCCTCTGTCCGGTTTTTGGGCCAAATTTGTTTTGATCAGAGCCGGCTTAGAGACCCAACAGTACATTATTGTTGCCGTAGCTTTGGTTGTTAGCCTATTAACCATCTTTTCGATGACGAAAATCTGGGCCGAAGTTTTCTGGAAAGCCGAACCCGAACTTGACCCGGCATACCCACGCGAGGATCTTTCACTGGGTGCCTTAGCCGGCTATATATTGCCTATTGCTGCTCTGGCAGCCGTAACCATTGTAATTGGTCTTTTCTCTGAGCCGTTTGTTAGGCTCGCTATCGATGCGGCTGAGCAGCTACTCGATCCAAACCAATACATTCATGCGGTTAGACCCGAATTGCTTGAAGGCATTGTTCAAGCCCGATAATGAAACACATCATCTTAATTGCGGAGAAGCGGTATGGGTATATTCCTACTTAATATTCTGTTAGCGGTCGCCTGGGCATCCTTAGAGGGTGAATTTTCAGGTGTCAATCTACTGGCCGGTTTTGTGCTAGGCTATTTCGCCTTATGGTTAACCCAATTTGTAATGGGCACATCTAACTATTTTGTGAAGCTGCGCCAGGTTGTCGAGTTACTAGCGCTTTTCACGTGGGAGTTAATTAGAGCCAACCTCCGCGTTGCTTACAGCGTATTGGCCCCTTTTAGCTCGATGCGGCCCGGAATTGTTGCTGTGCCACTCGATCTTAAATCGGATCTGGGCATTACTACCTTGGCTAATATGATTACCTTAACGCCGGGTACACTCAGTATTGATGTCTCCGATGACCGCAAGGTCGTTTATGTCCACGGGATGCACGTTGATCATCTCGAAGATTTCAAGCATGAAATCAAAGATGGCTTCGAGCGAAAAGTTATGGAGGTGTTTGAATAATGCTGCAAACATTTGGTTTGTTTGTTGTTTTGCCAATACTGTCCATAGCTATCCTGTTAACTTTGATACGGCTAATAAAAGGACCAACCCTATCAGATCGCGTTGTAGCTCTTGATTTAATGACAACATTGGGCATAGGGGTTATCGCTGCTTCTGCTATTGTCTATCACGAGCCGATCTTTTTAGATGTGGCTCTGATTGTGGCCTTGGTTTCATTTTTGGGAACAATTGCTTTTGCCTATTACGTAGAAAAAGGGACTAAATAATGCGAGACTGGATGGCTATTATTTGTATTTTTATTGGCTCGGCGTTTATGCTCATTTCGGCCATTGGTGTATTACGATTACCTGATCTGTATTTGCGAATGTCAGCCTCAACCAAATCGTCAACCCTGGGCGTGATTTTTATTTTGTTAGCAGCCGCCCTTTTCTTCGATGAACTGAGCATTGTAAGTCGAGCGCTGGCGGCTATTGCTTTTCTCTTGCTCACAGCTCCCGTGGCTGCCCACCGCATGGGACGCGCTGCTTATTTCAATGGTGTTCCATTATGGGAGGGAACCCGCTATAACGATTTACGAGGTAAGTACGATCAAAAAACCCATAAATTGGCGGGACCCGACGGCTCTATAATAGATGCAACTCCTGATGCACCTCGAAAAGCTATTTCTTCATAGGGCATCTTCGCAGAAATGAAAAACTGCCTGGCGTTGATCAACAATGCCAGGCAGTTTTTGTATAGCTGGGTAATTTATTCAGATAATGCTTCAGCAAAGGCTATCTCAAAATCCTCTTCCGGTACACCGCCAAACCATTGCTTGATGACGTTTCCTTCGCCATCAAGTAAATAAAATTCCGGCTGGGCGCGTCGACCCAATGTTTGAATAAAATCTTGATTGGCGGGGTTATCCACATCCAGATAAACAAAATTAATACTATCCCAGTGTTTGTTTTCTAACCCATGCACGATGGGTGCCATTCGTTTGCAGGTCGGTCACCAAAAAGCGAAAAATTCAACCAACTGAACCTGCCCCGATGCCAGATTTACAGTGGCCGGATCGGTGGGGTAAAATTGGTCAAGCGGTCTGGAAGGAGGTGGTTCTGTTTGGGCTTCGACTACAATTTCGGTGGTCGGTTCAACAGCCGCAATCTCAACAGGAGCTTCAACAGATTCATCGGGCGACTGGTTCGCTTCCGTAATAGGGGCGGCCTGGTTTGAGGCTTCGCTGTCGACCATAATCGCCTCGGTTTCCTGGGTTGCTTCCGTTGATGGGCCATCATTCTCCGGCTGAACTTCATCTACTGCTACCGGTTGACTGACCGCTTCAGGTTGGTTGGATATACCTCCGCAAGCTGACAACAAGCCTAAACTCATCAGCCCTATTCCTACGCCAATAAGCTGCCAGGCTTTAAGCTTACCCACGGAGTGATCTCCAATGCTTTGCCAAAATTTCATCGCATCTCCTTGATTTGTATGTGATCAACTTTATAAGGTCACGAAGGGGACTTTTACCTAGCCTATTGCAAAAAAATTACAGAAATATAACAAGAGGTAGCGCAATATTAAACCGTGGAGAGAGGTAAAGAACCCAGGTTTTTGTCTAAATGGTAAGCATGTTGCCCAATTGAGCACCAAATAGAAGCCTTCGCC
>JAGRBY010000009.1 GCA_020433835.1 Anaerolineae bacterium
ACCTCCAATTGGGCCGTAAACCTCTTGATTTGGACGGTTTACTGGCCTAATTCTCTATAAAAGAGTTGCACATTGGGTATAAGATACCCCCTGGCGTTTTGACCGTGCGGATAGATGATCGGCTTACCCTTGAGTTGTGTTGCAAGAGGCGTTGCCCGATCCGCCATGATCCACATCAGCCGTGATAGAAAACCTTTCAGAGGCATATACATCGAGACTAATTTCCAGATACCGACAAGCTGGCTTGGGGGTAATATTTGGCTGCTGCTTTCGATAGGTTTGGCTCGCTTCCAGGTGGTTTGTAGATTTCCATTGAGAGCAGACAGAGTTAAGATATCCTCCGCCAGATGATAACGATACGCTTGCTGCTGCCCTACCAGGGAGGGGTTGAAGGCAATCTCAATGTTGTGGGTGACGATATCGTCCTGCCAAGCAGATTGACCGGTGTAGCCGAAAAACCCTTCAGCTACCGCAGCTTGGTCCGCCGATGACATTCGCAGGTAACTATCGTTTGCCACAGAAACCCTAGGGCGACCTGCCTTCATCACCTGAAACGCAACGCGGTTACTGCCTGGATGATAGATCAGATAACCAACCGGGGTGGGGCCAAAGGGATGTTCCGGATTGTTATCCGGTTGTCGCCAAGTTATCAGTTTCCAGGTCCCGACAATATGAGGTGGGGGCATCATGTTTTTCCTTAATCTTCCTGTGGCTGAGACAGGGACACCGTCTCAGCCGGTTGAGCCAGACAGGCTGACAACTTCTCCGCCAAGACCTGCACTTGAGGCGAACGAAGCACGTTCATATGATGACCTGGAATCGAGTGTAACTCAACGCCTCCGGCGGAGATGGCTTCCCAGCCCCAGGTATCGTTTGGATGGCTGGACGCCGTCTTAAACAAGGTTACCTGCCCCGGATACGGTTGGGGGCTGTATCGGCGGCCGGCCTGGTCATTGGCACGCAAGACCCGCAGTAAACACCGGATCTCTGGCGCTTTGAAATTCGGCCAAGGAGTTTCTGCTGTCCCTTCAGCTTTCTGGAAGAGTGCGCCAAACTTGCGGGCCAGCCAGGCGGGCTGCCGTTCTACTGACCCTGGCCGGGGATGGACAGACTTTTGAACCAGAAAATCCGACACATACGGCCACAAGTAGGGTAAAACAGTCGTCAAGAATAACTTAGACGTAGCCACCTTTGATAAAGACAGGGGGGTATCGATGATGGCTAACAAACCGATTATTTGTCCGGCTCGGTGTAATTGCTGGGCCAGTTCCAAGGCGACCGTTCCGCCAAAAGACCAGCCGGCCAACTGATAAGGCCCTTCGGGTTGGACCTGCCGGATGGCTTCAAGGTAGGTCTCGGCCATCGCCTCGACTTGAGTTAAGGGCGGTCCTTCGCCGGCAATGCCCACCGCTTGCAGTCCGTAAACGGGCTGCTCGGCTCCCAGTTGAAGCGCCAATTCATAATAGGGAAAGACCACCCCGGCCACCGGATGGATAACGAAGAGCGGAGGACGACTCCCTTCGGTTTGGAGGCTGATTAAGTACGGAGGGAGTGGCTGAGATACAATCCTCGGTTGGCCAGATCTTGCGGTAGGCATCGTTATAGTTGCCGCCTCGATGAGGTGGGTTTGCTCGATGACATCGGCAATAGCCGCAATCGTTGGCGCTTCAAATAGCATTCGCATAGATAGATCGATCTGGAAAGCGGCTCTGACTTTAGCGATAAGTTGAGTGGCCAAAAGCGAATGACCGCCCAGTTCAAAGAAGTTGTCATGGCTCCCGATCTGTTCAATGCCAAGGACCTCCTGCCAAATGCCGACCAGGGTTTGTTCGTGGGGATTACGGGGCGCTACATAGGGGTTGGCTATATTGGGCCTGGTGTAGAGCCTGGATGACGCCCTATTTTGTGGAAGCTGCTGTTTCTTCAAGCTCTTCTGTTCAACCCACCGTTCACTTGTGTCCTGAAGATTTCTCGTTGAAAGGACCACCTGGTGGATATGAGGCTGGGCCAAAATTCGTCGGAAAGCGCTTATAACTTCTTTTGGCGTTAGGACATACTCATCTATGCTGGTCTGCATCATCTTCAATTGATCGGTTTGTTTATCAACGCGCCACCCGTCCAGATTTACGCTTATCCATGGAACGGAATTCGAGCGGTTATGCCGATGCGCAAATTGGTCCATAAACAGATTGGCCGCCGAGTCGGCAACCAGGCCCAGTCCGCCCAAAATCGACGATAACGAGGACAGTAGTAAACAGAAGTCTAGCTCGCTGGTCTGCAAAACCCGTTCTAACACGACCAGCCCGTCTATTTTGGAATGGAACTGTTGCCTGCAATTGTCCTTGTTCGCCTCCTGCACTAGGCAAAACAGATCCTCCCCAATGACACCAGCGCTGTAGATAACCCCATGAATCTGACCAAATAACACTTCTGCCCGCGCTATGACAGCTTCCATCTGGGTCTGATCCGCCGCATCAGCGCTAATTACCAGTACCTCGGCCCCCAACCTTTCAAGTTGCCTTATCTTGCGAATTTTGTGACTGACCTCATCGCGTTCTTCGTGAGTAACCAACCACTGTTCCCACGCGGTACGAGGGGGTAAGACAAAACGTTCGGTCAGAATGAGCTTGGCCCTTACCGTTTTTGCCAGATGCTCGGCCAGTACAAACCCCATATTTTCGAGTCCGTTTGTGATCAGATAGACGCCCTCTTCTTTTAACTGCGGCGCATTTTCAACCTCCTCCAGGCGGATTGGCTCAAATAGCTGCACCCACCGATGCTCTCTCCTATAGGCGACCACCCCATCAGAGAAATCGCCGGCCAATTCCGCTAACAATTGATCGATCAGCCTTTTCTCCTGATCACTGCCTGGTTCGGGCAGCATAACATCGATACTACGACAATAGATGTTTGAGTATTCTTGGGGAATAACTTTAACAGGCCCCAGCAGGGGTGCCTTTTGGGGGGATAAACGTTCTTCTCCGGTGATGTTCTGCATATCATTTGACACAACGGTCATTTGAATATTATGGTGCCACCCCTGGTTATCAAGTGACTGGATTAGGTACAAAAGACTGTAAAAGCCCAGATCCAGGTTCCACGCAATTGCCTCAAGCGTCATTTCCTGGGGAGGGGTCACGTTCCACAGATGCACAATCGCGATCGGGTTTTCGTCGTCAAAGCTCAGTTCCCTGACCAAGCTTGCGTAATCGTCGCCCTGCTCAGGATTTAACACGAAGTCGCGTTCGTTCAGTTTGACGAATTCAGTTCCAGCCCTGATCGTAACCACCACCTGGCCGGCTTGCTCCAAGCGCTCGATCAACTGTTCTGCCAACCCATGGGCATCAACAAAGACCAGCCAACCCGGCGATCCGTTTTTCCAAGCTTTTCCCTGGGCCGCCGCGGTCGAAATCGACTGTTTCCAGTACGGCAGGTAGAACCAGTCCGCTAGATCAGGCTGTTTGCCGGGAGAAGCCATTGGTAAGGGGTTCGGCTGTAGGTCGATCCAATAGCGCTGGCGTTCAAAAGGGTAGGTAGGCAGGGGCAGGCGATGGCGGTTTTCATCGACATAAAAACCGTCCCAGTCTATCGGTCCCCCGGCCAGCCAGATTTTGCCCAATGTGGCCAGCAATAAGGCGACATCAGATTGCTCCTCTAGTGGATGGCGTAACGAGGTCAGCACAACATGCCGGTCTCGCGCCGGATGCTGCCGGGCTAAGGTTGCCAATGTGCGTCCGGGACCAACTTCCAATAGAATCTGTTCCGGTTCTTGCAACAGTTTCTCCAGCCCCTCGGCAAAGCGAACGGGCTGACACAGATGTTTGACCCAGTGCTCTGGATCGGTCGCCTCGGTGGCGGTAATCCAGTCGCCGGTAACGTTGGACACAAAGGGGATACGCGGCGGCTGCAATGAGAGCGTTTTTACAAACCGTCTAAACGGTTCTAAAATCGGCTCGACCATCTTGGAATGCATCGCGCCATCGATAGGCAGGCGACGGTACGCGGTTTCCTGTTCTGCCAGCAACGCTTCTAACCTATCAATTGCCTCTGTGGGACCGGAAACCGTACACATAACAGGTGTATTGATCGCGCCGATTGAAAGGTCTGAATCGAGCAGAGGGTGGAGTTCCGCTTCGGGCAGAGCCACTGATAACGTAGCGCCCGCAGGCAGTTCCTTAAAAAGCTGCCCTCTTAGGGCTACCAGGGCCAGAGCATCCGCCAGCGAGAAAACCCCGGCCAGGCAGGCTGCGACATATTCACCCAGACTATGGCCAATCATAGCCCGAGGCTGAAGGCCCCAGGCTAGCCACAGCTTGGCCAGGGCATACTCGGTTATAAAAATGGCCGGCATAGCAATATAGGGCCGTTGCAATTGTTCGGAGGCGAGGCCAGGTTGTTCGGGGTGATAGAGCAGCGTTCGTAAATCAATCTCCAGATGTATTTTGAGCAACTCCGCGCACTCATCCACCGTCTGGCGAAAATGCGGCTCTGTTTGGTACAATTCTTGACCCATGTTGATATATTGCGTTCCCGTGCCGGGAAACATGAAGGCGATAGGGCGCGTGCCCGACTCGATCACGGCCGTAGTCAGTTGGCTGGGATCACAAGACTCCAACGATGCCGCCGCCTCATCGAGAGTTTGACAGACCAACATCTGCCGGTGTTCGAACGGCTGACGACCCACTTGGAGGGTATAGGCAACATCGGCCAGATTTAGATCACGTTTTTGTTTCAGGTATGTAGCCAGGTCTCGGCACGCCGTATCCAGCGCAGAACTTGTTTTAGCTGAGAGAAGCAGCAACTGCCAGGCTCTCGATGGACCCGAAGGTGTTGGCGCGGGTGCTTCCTCGACGATGACATGAGCGTTTGTGCCGCCAATGCCAAAGGAACTAACCCCGGCCCGGCGAGGCTGGCCGTCTGTGCGCCATTTAGATAACTGTGTATTGACGTAAAAGGGGCTGTTGGCGAAGTCGATCTGTGGATTGGGGGTCTCGAAATTTAGGCTAGGCGGAATCATTTTGTGTTGGAGCGACAGCACCGTCTTGATTAGCCCCCCCACTCCGGCGACCGTATCTAAATGCCCGACATTGGTCTTCAATGAACCGATGGCACAGTATCCCTTCTTGTTAGCGCCGATCCGAAAAGCTTGCGTTAGACCGGCAATTTCAACCGGGTCACCCAGTTTTGTGCCGGTGCCATGGGTTTCAACATAGGAGATTGTCTCCGGATGCACGCCGGCCACGGCCATCGCTTCAGCAATCGCTGCGGCCTGTCCCTCTATGCCAGGAGCGGTGAAACCTACTTTGGCCGATCCATCGTTGTTAATAGCTGAACCTTTTATCACAGCTTGGATAGGGTCGCCATCTGCCAGAGCGTCCTCCAACCGTTTCAGCACCACAATCGCGACGCCGTTACCAAAAACCGTGCCTTGGGCTTTGACATCGAAGGCCCGGCAGTGACCGTCGGGTGAGAGGATCATCTCCGGCTGGTATAGGTAGCCGGCGACCTGGGGCAGGGATACCGACACCCCTCCGGCCAGAGCCAGATGACACTCCCCTTCCAATAGACTCTGACAAGCCAGGTGTACGGCCACCAACGAGGTTGAACAAGCGGTTTGTACATTGACGCTCGGCCCCCGGAGGTTCAGCTTATAAGAAACGCGGGTGGTCAAATAGTCCTTATCATTCCCGATGAGTAATTGAAGGCCGTGGGTGGCCAGGCCCAGATCGTGGCCTGAAGAGAGATAGTTGAGTAGATAGCTATTCGGTCCGACACCGGCATAAATACCTACTGTATCCCGATACGCCTCGGCGCCATACCCGGCCGTTTCTAGAGCCTCCACCGCACATTCCAAAAAGAGCCGATGTTGGGGGTCGATCATCTCTGCTTCGAGCGGGGCATAGCCAAAGTAAGCCGCATCAAACAGTTCTACATCCGATAAAACAGCTCTAGCCGGGACATAATCAGGATGGCCGATCATCGTTGGGTCATGACCGGCGGCCAGAAGTTCTTCCCTGGTAAAATTCGAGGTCGACTCTACGCCATCGCGCAAATTTTGCCAGAACTGGCTGATATTGTTTGCGCCCGGAACGCGACAAGCCATACCGACGATAGCGATGTCAGAATCATTGACCGAAGACGAAATGGGCTGACGATTCATGGCGTCTCCCTTGACTTGGCTTGCTGCCTGATCTGCCGGCGTTGTTTTCTGGATGATTGGCGGGCCTCGCGGTCTTTAACCTGGTCTTGAAGCGTAGCTGCCGGCCGGTCGCTTGCTTGCCGGCTTAAATACTCGGCCAGAGACTGGATCGTAGAATATCGGAACAGATCGACCATAGCCAGGTTTTCGCCCCAGAATGGTTGCAATCGGCTATAAACCTGCACAATTAGCAGCGAATGTCCACCGAGATCAAAGAAGTTGTCATGAATTCCCACTTTGTCGAGATGTAGCACCTCCTGCCAAACTGCCGCAATACGTCGTTCTGCTTCCGTTTGCGGCATAACGTAAGCAGTGTCTAGCTGTCCACGTTCCATCGGGGTCGGCAGCGACCGGCGATCCACCTTGCCGCTGGGTGTCAGCGGCAGCGCATCTAACATCACGAAGGTCGCGGGCACCATGTAGGCGGGCAGCTTGGCTTGCAAGTCGCGCCGCACCCGGGCTGCCAATTGAACATCCTTTGCGGTGGTTTCAGGCACCAGATAGGCCACCAGACGTTTATCCCCAGGTTGCTCTTCACGGACGATGACAACAGCCTGGTGTACATCAGGATGATGGCTGAGCACCGTTTCGATCTCACCCAGTTCGATGCGGAAGCCGCGAACCTGGACTTGATAATCGGCTCGACCCAAAAACTCGATGTTGCCATCGGGTAGGTAGCGCGCCCGGTCGCCTGTTCGGTATAAACGCCCCTCACCAAACGGATTGGTAATAAATTTTTCCTGGGTTAACGCGGTCTGATTATGATACCCTCGGACTAAACCATCCCCTCCCACCAACAACTCACCGGGAATCCCAATTGCTACCGGCAGTATATATTGATCCACAATGTAAATTTGGGTATTGGCGATGGGACGACCAATCGGAACGCCCGGCCGTAATTGATGCCGAGCGTATGCAGGGCTGCTGGTGTCATACCAGGTCGCATCGGCTTGCACCTCTGACGCGCCGTACAAGTTGAGCAGCCGGCTGTCTGGCATGATCTGCCGGAAGCGCTCGCTCATCTCCGTGGTAAGGGCCTCACCGCTGCACGTCCAATATCTAAGTTTGGGTAAGCGACGTCCAAGGTCAGGGAAACTGTCCAGGAGTGCGCGAAGCAACGATGGCACCAGCACCAGCCGGGAAACGTTTTTCTGCGCCAGGATCTGAATAAATTCCTGGGGATTCTTTACCGCCGCATCCGGTATAATAACGGCGGAGATGCCGCGCAGCAGGGGGCCAAAGATTTCCCAAGCCGAATCTCCAAAGGAAAGGGCAGTTTTGTGGCAGCACACCTCATTGGCTTCAAATGGAAAGGTTCGCCACATCCAGTAGAGGCGGTTGACGACATTGCGGTGGGTTGTTTCAGCCCCCTTGGGCCGGCCGGTTGAACCTGAGGTGTAAAGGAGATAGGTCAGGTTGTTCGAACCCACTTCGGTTTTAGGATTCTCGCTGGCAGCAGATGATAGGGATTGGACATCTTCCAGATAAACAAGTTCACCCTCGTAGACGGGCAATTGGCCGGCCAGGGCCTTTTGTGATACCAGCACCTTGGCCTGCGAGTCCGACAGCACGTAGGCCAGACGTTCTCTCGGGTAAGTGGGGTCGAGTGGGACATAAGCCCCCCCGGCTTTGAGAATACCCAATAACCCAATCACCATCTCGATGGAGCGCTCAACGCAAATGCCGACCAGCGTTTCCGGGCCAACACCCAACGCTTGCAGGCTGTAGGCCAATTGGTTGGCCCGCGCGTTTAACTCGTGGTAAGTTATACTTTGGCTCGACAGGGGAACCTCGTCATTGGGCGTCGTCATCTGATCGTTATCAAAAATAAGCGCCACCGCCTCCGGCGTGGACGCTGCCTGAATCTCAAACAACTGATGGATACACTTATCTTTAGGGTAATCAGCTTGGGTGTTGTTCCACTCAACCAGCATTTGCCGGCGATCAATCTCGGTCAGCAGCGGCAGGTCGGAGATACGCTGCTGAGGATTGGCCACGATGCCGGTGAGTAGTATCTGAAAGTGCTCAACCATACGCTGAATCGTAGCGGCATCAAACAGGTCTGAGGCGTATTTGATAGCTCCGACGAGTGATGCCGGATGGTCGGAAAGCTCTAAGAACAGATCGAACATACCTTCGTTCTGGCGAAGCTCAAACGGCGAAAGTAATAAACCGCCCCAATCAATCATCCGGCTAGTGTCCTCTGCGGGCGATATAGCTTGACCGAATAGATCTTTAAATTGATGCTGTTTCTGCAACGAGAAAACAGCATGGTAGATGGGCGGACGGCTAGGATCGCGCACGGGCTGTAATTGCTCAACCAGCAACGGGAAGGGATAATCTTGATGATCAAGCGCGGCCAGGACGGTGTGACGGACTTGTTGCAGCAAGGCCCGGAAGGTTGGGTTGTCAGACAGATTGGCCCGTATCACCACGGGCGACACAAAGTATCCCACCAGATTGGTGAATTCGGGCCGATTTCTACCGGCCATGGGCGAACTAATTAAAATGTCTTCCTGACCAGAATAGCGATGAAGCAGAAGTTGAAAAGCGGTCAAGAGCAGCATATAGAGTGTAACGCCCTCGTTTCGGGCCAATTCTCTCAACTGGGTGGTCAAGTTGTCCGGCACTTCGACAGGTTGGGAATCGCCTTGGCCGGTGCGTATCGCTGGGTGAGGGCGGTCGGCGGGCAGGTTCAGTACAGGTAACTCACCTCCCAACTGCTCACGCCAGTAGGCCCAAAGCTGTTCGCCCTCCGTTTTCAATATGTCTGTTTGCCAATTCACGTAATCCACATAGGATCCGTTTAGCTGCGACAAGGCCGGCGCTGTCCCGGTTATGGCCGCAGGGTACAGCGTCCGTAGTTCATCCAATATCAGCCCAATTGACCAACCATCAATCACCAGGTGGTGCAGGCTAAATATAAGCACATGATTATCGGGGCGGCGCGTAAACAGGCTCATTCGAATGAGGGGGCCGTTTGCCAAATCAAAGGGCGTCTCATGAGACGCGAGCACCTGCGCGTTCAATGTTTCCCAACTCCAGTTGCCAGTATCAATCTCGGTCAAGACAGCCTTTCGGTAGCGATAAACTCGCTGGCGTGGTTGGTCCTCGGCTATCTCAAAGGTTGTCCGGAGCGCAGGGTGGCGGTTAACCAGCATTTGAAATGATCGTTGCAAGGCTGGGACATCAACCGCAGAGTGAATCCGCGCGGCAAAAGAAACGTTATAGGCCGGACTCTCGGGCGCATATTGATACTCAAACCAGAGTGCCTGCTGACCGTATGACAGAGGATGCGTTTCCGAACCATGGCTGAGCAGATCCATTATTTCGATCTTGTGCTGTTTCAAGGTGGTCAGCAGACCGGGGCTTAAACTTCCTTCCGGGGCGCGATAGCGTAATTGATCCCCGTCGGGCCACAGTTCTATCCCTTGGGCCGTGAGTTCATCAAAAAATGTGGCTAAATTCATATCGCTCCTTCTATCATTTTGGTTTGATGGCCGGCGGCTTGCTCAGAAGAATCATCCTTGACGGGTGTGAATACATCGTCTGGCTGTTGTTGATCAATATACTGAACTAAAGCCTCAATGTTCAAATCCTCAAAAAATTTCCCCAAAGGTACATTTACTCCAAGCGTATGCTGTATATGATTTCTTAACTCCACCGCCATCAGCGAATCCAGCCCCATCATAATCAAGGGTTGGTGTGGATCGACCTGTCTTGGATTCATGGCCAGGGTTGTGGCTGTCTGACTTTGTAAATAAAACGTCAGGCGTTCGATCCGTTCATCAGGAGCCATCGAAGAGAGTTGATGAACCCAGCCTAGGTTATCGTCGGGAGTCTCGGCAAAGGTGCCCGTTTTACCGGTTAGTTCTGAGAAGAAGGGATTAGTTACAGCCTGATGTTGATATGTTGTCCAGTTGATGGGGACAACGCCGATCTGGGGTATATCTTGCTCAAGCAGTTTAGCCAAGATTTGCAATCCCTGTTGCGGCGAGATGAAGCCGTAGCCCAGTGACGCCAGATGAGCTTTTTCCCGTTGAACTAATTCTGCCGCTACGCCAACTTCAGACCAGCTTCCCCAGTTGATGCTCAAGGCCGGCAGACTCTGCGCCCGTCGATAGTGTGAGAAGGCATCTAAGAAAGCGTTGGCAGCCGCATAATTAGCCTGACCCGGGTTCCCTAACAGCCCTGTAACCGACGAAAAGAAAACAAAGTAATCCAGAGACATATCCTTGGTCAAGGTATGTAAGTTCCAGGCTCCCCGCACCTTAGGCGCTAATACATGGGCAAAGCGATCCCAGTTCTGTTGGAACAGTGCCCCATCATCCAGCACGCCCGCTGCGTGGATAATCCCTCGTAGGGGGTGGGCCGGGTCGATTGCCATCAAGGCTTCGGCAACTTGCTCGACATCAGCGACATCAACTCTGGCGATGATCACTTTTGCGCCCATGTGAGCCATCTGGTCAAGTTGTAATTGGACCTCCGGTTTGGGCGGATGGCGTCCCATTAACACCAGATGTCTGGCGCCCTGCTCTACCAGCCAGTGCGCCACCAATAACCCTAAACCACCCAGTCCCCCAGTGATTAGATATGTGCCGTCTGGGTAGCACGTTATCGGTTGAAGAGCGCGTGGCTCGAACCGAGTCAACCGGGCGACATAACGCTCGCCATTGCGCAAAGCCACCTGATCTTCACCTGATTTGCGGGCAGACTCCGCCCTTATCTCAGAGACCAGTGCGCCGGCTTGTTCGTCTACCGTTCCATTTGGGTCCAGATCAAACCGAACGCAGCGAAGTTCAGGGTGTTCCAAACCAATCACCCGCCCCATACCCCACAACGACGCTTGGGCAAAGCCGTCCACCTTGTCTGCCTCGTTTACCGCCTGCGCCCCGCGGGTTACTAACCACAGACCCGGAGGCTGCGGATAATCCATCAGCAAGGACTGCACCAGATGCAAGACACTGCCACAGCCTAGCCTTGATGCTGTCTCCAGGTCGGTTGCCTCATGGATGGATGGCTCATTCAGGCTCCACAGATGAACCACCGCCTGCGCCGCCGGTACGGCCTCCAGCAGTCGCCGGTAATCCTCGGCTGCATCCGGCTGAATTTGGAAGGACCGATCATCTAGGGCCTGATACGCGCTGCCCGCATAAACCAGACAGACTTGCTCACCCCAACGGCGAAGTTCGACGGCCAGCGCTTCGCCCACACCAGACGCATCGGCTAATAGCAGCCAGGGCCGGCTCTGAGGTGGAACCACCTCGCCGGACCGGGTGACCATCTCGACCTGTCCCGATGGGGTATCTGTAAACGTTTCACCCGAACCTAAACTAAACAGGGGTTGAGGCTGCCAGGTCACCTGATGAAGCCACTTTAGCCACGGTATGGCGGACACTGCCTCCCCACTGAATTCGCTCTCGAAGACCATCTCCTGATGTAGCGGCAACTGCGTCATCTTGTCGATTAATGGTCGTAGCTTCTCCTGGCTTCGCGCCTTCTGGGAGACATCGATCCAGTAGCGTTGCCGTTGATAGGGATAGGTGGGCAGCACGATCTTGCGCCGATCATAATCCCGGTCGAAACTGACCCAGTCCACATCCACGCCGCGTCCATACAACGCCCCCAGGCTCTCCAGCATCGACTGCCAATCGTTACGTTTCTGCCGTAGACTCGGTAACCACAATCGATTTTGGATTTTGGATGATCGATGCCTTGTATCGGCTGGATTTTGGATTTGGCGAGCGAGACATTGTTGGCCCAGACCCAACAGAGTCGGCTTGGGGCCGATTTCAATGAAGAGTTCGGCTTCAAACTTGTGGAGCGTGGCCATGCCATCGACAAAACGGACCGGTTCTAACACATGACGAATCCAATAGTCGGGCGAAGCCACAGCATCCGTGACCAATTGGCCAGTCAGATTCGATACCATGGCTTTTTTAGGGGCAACATAGGTGATCGACCGGGCTATCTGCTCGAATTCAGCCAGTATGGGCGTCATTAAAGGCGAATGGAAGGCATGAGAGACGTTCAACTTGTGTGTCTCGATGCCCTCCGTGGCCAACGTTTTTACAATCGCCTGCACCCTCTCTCGTTGGCCGGAGATGACCACATTCTGCGGACCATTGACAGCCGCGATGGATACCTCGGTACGGTAAGGCGCAATCGCTGTCTGTACCCGAACCTCATCGGCCAACACTGCCACCATCTGGCCGTCTTGCGGCAAGGCTTGCATCAGCCGTCCCCGTTCGGCGATCACCTTCAGTCCATCTTCAAGACTGAACACTCCCGCGACACAGGCCGCAACATATTCCCCCACACTGTGCCCCATCACCACATCTGGCTCGATGCCCCACGATTGCCACAACGCCACCAGGGCATACTCCAGGGCAAAAAGGAGGGGTTGGGTGTAGATTGTCATTTCGATTTTAGATGTTAAATGTTGGATGTTGGATCGATTGTTGGGATAGAGGATATCAAGTAGAGAAAATTGCTCATTGTTAATTGTTAATTGTTTATTGTCCAAGAGTATCTCATCGCAGTGCTTTAGGGTACGACGGAAAGTGGGTTGGGTTTCGTACAGGTTTCTCCCCATAGCCTCATACTGCGCGCCTTGCCCGGTGAAGAGGAAGGCGACACGTGGCGCGGTCTGATGTTCCGGCCTATATCCCTGGCTAACACCGACATCGACTTTACCCTGTGTAAATCCGGCAAGTTTGGCTTGCATCTGCGGCAACGTCTCGGCGGTCAAGCTCAATCGCCGGGCGAAGTGGCTACGACCCGTGTTGGCCGTGTAGCACACATCGGCCAGGTTTGCCTGTGGGTAGGTTGTCAAGAAATTATTATACCGCTGAGCCAGATCCCTTAAGGCCTGCTCACTTCTGGCCGACAACGTCATTATCTGCCACGTTCGTTCTTCCTCAGCACTTCGAGGTTCAACTGTCGGCGCTGCCGCCAGCACCACGTGCGCGTTGGTGCCACTCATTCCAAACGAACTGATCCCCGCTATCCGCTTCTCAGCTGGCCAGGGGCTGCCTGCGGTGGGGATCTGAACCATCAGCCTATCCCAATCGATATACGGGCTAGGATTCTGAAAGTGCAGGTGGGGCGGAATCTGGTTATGCTGAAGTGATAGCACAACCTTGATTAGACCGGCTATACCTGCTGCTGCCTCCAGGTGCCCAATATTCGTTTTGACTGATCCAACCAGCAGCGGTTGCTCTCGATCTTGACCAAAAACCGCTCCTAGCGCTCGCATCTCAATCGGATCCCCTAAGGAGGTCCCGGTTCCGTGCGCTTCGATGTAACTCACCCGCTGCGGCTCAACCTGGGCTTGGATCAGCGCTTGCTCGATGAGCGCCTTCTGAGCCTGCTGGTTGGGTACTGTCAACCCGCTGCTTGGCCCATCATGGTTCACGGCACTGCCCCGAATCACGGCCAGGATGTTATCCTTATTGGCCTTGGCGGCTGAAAGTCGCTTCAGCACCACAATGCCACAACCTTCGCCGCGCCCATAGCCATCGGCCGCGGCATCAAACGTTTTACAGCGCCCATCCGCAGCCAACGCCTGCATCTGCGACAAGGCTATCGTCGCCTCCGGCGAAAGCATCAACTGTACTCCACCGGCCAACGCCAGTTCACATTCGCCGAATCGCAGACTCTGGCAGGCCAAGTGGACCGCGACCAATGATGAAGAGCAAGCGGTATCTATGGCCATCGTTGGCCCTTGCGTTCCCAACAAATATGCCAAGCGTCCGGCAGCAAAGCTGCTGCCATTTCCCGTGGCCGTATAGGTATCCATCTCGTCCAGATCGTTGATGCTCTTGCTTTGCCGGGCATACTCACTCTGTCCAATACCCACAAAAACCCCTGTCCGACTGCCGGCCAACCGCTGCGGCGACTGGCCGGCCCGTTCCAAGGCTTCCCAACAGACCTCCAACAGTAACCGTTGCTGGGGGTCCAGACTAACCGCCTCCCGGGGCGAGATACCGAAGAACTGGGGGTCGAAGCGGTCCACCTCATCGATAAAGGCTCCTGTTCGCACATACATCTTGCCCGGTTGGCCCCGCTTCGAGTCATAATACGCCTCTACGTCCCAACGGGCCGCCGGAATTTTGGCCACCATATCCCGTCCCGTTTCCAGCAACTGCCAAAACGCTGCGGGGCTATCGGCTCCGGGAAAGCGACAATCTATCCCCACAATTGCAATCGGCTCTGCCGGCTGGTGGCTTATAATCGATGCGTGTTGTCCAGCCGCCGAAGTGGATAACGGAGATGATTCCGCCAGTTGCAGCACCTCTGTCAACAGGTAAGTGGTCAGCGATTCAATCGTTGGGTACTCGAAAGCCACCGTCGCGGGTAACGCCGCACCGAGACTCACCTCCAGCCGCTGCTTCAACTCCAGCGCCATCAGCGAGTCCATCCCCATCTCAGCAAACCCCAGGTTGAGCGCCGGGGCATCGCCGGCCCGCATCCCCACGATGTCAGCCACCTCCTGTTTCAGATAGGCCAGTATAGCTTCACGCGAGGTCAATCGCCGGATAAGCTGACCTGGTCTAGCTTGGGTCTTCGCTCTACTGCCTTGTTTCTGTCCTTCAAGTTGCTGCAGAAATTGTCTTGGTCTAGCCAACTCGTAGAACTTACGGAATTGTTCCCAGTCTACATCGGCGACAGTCATTTGAGCCGCATCTGTGTTCAGTAGATAGGCCAGTACCTCCATCCCATGGCCAGACAGTAGAGCCTCGATCCCCAAGTGCTTAAGGATGGCCAATCCTTCTGGGGTGGTCATACCGCCCCCCGCCCAAGGACCCCAGGCTACACTTAATCCGACCAAACCCTGCACGCGACGATACATAGCCAGTCCATCCAGAAAATGATTGGCTGCTCCATAATGCGCCTGCTGTTGCGATCCCCACACCCCGGCGGCTGAAGAGAAGCAGACAAAAAAATCCAGGTCCAGATCACGGCACAGATGATGGAGTAGCCATCCCCCCAAGACTTTGGGGCGTAGCACCGCATTCAAGCCGGCTAAAGTCATCTCCGCCGCCAGCTTAAAGTCTTCTATACCCGCCGCATGGACAACACCTCGCAAGGCTGGGCCGTCAGAAGTCAAGTGGGCCAGGAGTTGGCTCATCCCCGCTTCATCGGCCACGTCCACCGGCGCTATCTGTACCTGAACACCCATCACTGTCAGCCGCTCGACCGCCTGCTGCTGGATGGGGCTGGTTATGCCGCGCCGCCCCGTTAGCACCAGGTGGCGGGCACCCGCCTCGGCCAGCCATCGGGCCAGCCGCAGCCCCAACGCACCCAAACCGCCGCTGATCAGATAACTGGCCTGCGGCTCGATCTTTATTTTCTTCTGGGTTGGTTTCTGCTTTGGCCGGGCATGGGCCAAGCGCGCTACGTATCGACGCCCGTCCCGAAAGGCAAGTTGGTCTTCAGGCTCGCCTCCCAGAATTTCCGCCAGAATCTTTTCTGCCTCTGCCGGGATATCCGGTTTTGTCTCTGCGGCCAGATCAAGGAGTCCGCCCCATAAGGCCGGCTGCTCCAACGCGATCGCGCGACCTAGTCCCCATAGGGTAGATTGCGCTACGCTCAATTCGAACTGCCGTTTGGGCGCTGTGACCGCTTGTGCGCCACGGGTCACCACCCAGATCCGCGGTAGATCAGGCGCAGACTGCGTTTGCAGCAGCGCTTGCACTAAATGTAACATACTACCGCAGCCCAACGTCTGGGCTGCTTCCAGACTCGCCAGGGTCAAAGCTTCGTTGGAGGGCGTATCCATTGCCCACAAATGGACCACCCCACGTAGTAGCCCTTCAGTGCCGGTCTCAGCCCCGATACGCTGCAACAGATCCTTAAATGCCCTCGGGTCTGTCGGGTCCAAAACCCACCCCGGAGACGCTGCGGCTGCCTGAATGCCGGCGGCATAGACCAACTCGGCCCTATGCCCCCCCGCCATCAATCGGGCTGCCAGCGCTTGGCCCAGGCTACTTTGATCTGCCAGAATTAGCCACCGTCCCGGCTCGGCTGTGGGGGCAGCCGAACTTTGATGGGGTTGAGGCTGCCAAGTCACTTCATACAGCCATTCCTCAATCCGAGCAGCTTGACGCTGGATTTGATGCTTTTCAACCAGGCTTTCCAGTAATTTGGGTAGTAAAGTGATCTCATCATCGGCAAACTGGCCGGTTTCGATGAGCGACTCTGTTAGTTGACCCACATCACCAGCGTCTACTAGCTTCAGGAGTGTTGTCTGGTTCGCTGGGGGGGTGGCTCGGTCGGTAACTTGACGCGTCTGTTTCAGGTCACGATCCATCCAGTAACGCTGCCTTTGGAAGGGATAGGTTGGCACGATGACCTTGTGCCGGTCATAGTCCCGATCAAAGCCAGTCCAGTCAATTTCTACGCCTCTGGTATATAGTTCACTCAAACTCGCTAACATTTGCTGCCAGTCCTGGCGTCCCTGTCGTAGGCTCGGTAGCCATAATGGATTTTGGATTTTTGGCGAGAGACATTGTTGACCCAAGCTCAATAAGGTTGGTTTAGGGCCGATTTCCAGAAAGAGTTCGACGCCTTGCTCCTGCAGCGCCCTCATTCCGGCGGCGAATCGCACCGTCTCCCGCACATGCCGCACCCAGTACGCCGGTCGCGTTACCTCGTCTGTCGCCAATGTCCCCGTTACATTCGAAACCAGCGCTATCTTCGGTTTTGAATAACTGATGGTTTGCGCGGCCTGGCTAAACTCGGCCAACATTGGTGCCATCAGCGGTGAGTGGAAGGCATGGGAGACGGTCAACCTGTGAGTCTTGATACCTTGCGTTGTCAACGTCTCCTCAATGGCCTGTACTACCTCTCGTTGGCCGGAGATGACCACGTTCCGCAGGCTGTTAACTGCCGCAATAGCGACCTCAGCCCGGTAAGGAGCTATGACGGCTTGTACTCGCGTCTCATCAGCCAGTACCGCTAACATTGCTCCTGCCTGGGGCAGGGTTTGCATCAGGCGGCCCCGCTCGGCAACCAGTTTGAGACCATCTTCCAGACTGAAGACGCCCGCCACGCAGGCTGCGACATATTCGCCCAGGCTGTGGCCCATCACTACCTCCGGCTCGATGCCCCACGACTGCCACAGCGTGGCCAGGGCGTATTCAAGCGCGAATAGGACTGGTTGGCTGTAAGCCGTCTCGTCGATTTTGGATTTTGAATGTCCACTATCTTGCATCGACTGGATTTTGGATTGATCTTTAGGGTAGAGGATGTCGAGTAAAGAGATTTGTTCATGGTCCCGGAGTATCTCAACACACCGGTCGAGGGTTTTGCGGAATGTCGGCTGGGTTTCATAGAGTTCTCGACCCATACCCATGTATTGGGAGCCTTGCCCGGTGAAAAGAAAGGCAATTTTAGGCGCGGGCTGGTGGGCCGGTATTTGACCGTGACGGATATCTGCGCTTACCTGGTTATTGAGGTAGGTTCTCAGCTGGGCTTGGGCATGCGCTATCGACTCGGCAGTCAGACTTAACCGGTGGGTAAAGTGGGACCGTCCTACGTTTGCTGTATGGCACACATCGCTCAGCACCGGTTCTGGTCGGGCTGTTAGAAAATCGCTGTACCGTTGAACCAGTTCACGCAAGGCCAGTTCGGTTTTAGCCGATAGAGTCAGCAGATGGCGGGGACGATCGGCAAGGTTTGGCGGCGCGTCCTTTATTCCAAAAGGGTGAATTGTACGTGGTGAATGAATTGGTGCCTCTTCTAACACGACGTGGGCGTTCGTCCCGCCGATTCCAAAAGAACTGACTCCAGCACGTCGAGGTGATTCGCCCTGGGCCCATTTTGATAATTTTGTATTAACATAAAACGGCGTTTGGTCAAAGTTGATTTCAGGATTAGGCGCAGAAAAGTTTAGACTGGGCGGGAGCTGTCGATGATGCAGGGCTAATACCGTTTTAATCAGGCCGGTTATACCTGCCGCTGTTTCCAAGTGCCCCACATTGGTTTTGACCGAGCCAATAGCACAGAACTTCTCGTTTCGATCCGCTGCGCTAAATATCGAGGACAACGCGGCAATTTCGATAGGGTCACCGATGGGGGTTCCGGTTCCATGTGTCTCAACATAGCTTATCGTGTCGGGTGTGACTCGAGCTACTTCCAAGGCTTCGCTAATCACTGCCATCTGGCCCAACTCGCTGGTTGTGGCGTATCCAAACTTGCGAGCGCCATCGTTGTTGACGGCCGATCCCTTGATAACAGCCAAAATCGGATCGCCCTCTGCCAGAGCCTCGCTTAAACGTTTCAACACGACCACCCCGACCCCACTACCAAAGACGGTTCCATTTGCTCCGGCGTCGAAGGCGCGACAGTGGCCATCAGCAGACAAGATTGCTCCCTCTTCATAAAGATACCCAATACCTTGAGGGATAGTGATACTAACCGCGCCGGCGATGGCCACATCACATTCATAGTTCAGCAAACTTTGAGCAGCAACATGCACGGCAACAAGCCCGGTGGAACAAGCACTCTGGATGCTGATACAAGGTCCTCTAAAATCGAGTTTGTAGGCCGTACGGGTGGCCAGGTAATCTTTGTCATTGCCAATTAGAAGCTGGAGACCATCAACAAATGAATCTTGGAATATATCACGCTGATAAGGGGGATAGGTACTCTGGTTTGCGCCGGCATAGACTCCGACCAAGCCTTCATAATTGGCAATATTGATACCGGCATATTCCAAAGCTTCCCAGACACACTCCAGAAATAGCCGCTGCTGAGGGGCGGTGAGTTGGGCATGACGTCTGGTGAAATCAAAAAATTCAGCATCAAATAAATCAATGTTATCCAGCACAAATCCGGCTTTAACATAATTGGGGTTTTGCCAAACCTCCGGCTTCAAATGAAGCGCCAATTCCTCATCTGTAAATGATGTCCTCGCCTCTACCCCGGCACAAAGATTTTCCCAGAACTGTTTTATATTTGGCGCACCGGGAAAACGGCCGGATAATCCAACGATGGCAATCTGTTCTATATCGGAAGCCTGCTTGGAATTTTCAGCAGCAGTATCCATTTCCTTCACCTCAACTTTTATGGTCGATTCCTCAACTGCCGTCTCGATTGTTGGCGATTGGCTAACCGCGCTTGACCACGGCTTCGACTTTGTTCCTGAATTGCTGTTTGTTCCTGAAGCGACTCTTCGGTTTGACTCAAATACTGGGCCAGGGTACGAATGGTGGCGTGCTTGAAAAGCGCCGTAATGGGGATCTTTTGATTAAGTCTCTGCTGTAACTCATTATTAATGCGCACCATCAATACTGAATCAAGTCCTAACTCGGCAAAGTTGCTGGTAACGCTGATTTGCTCCAACGCTGCTATATCCTTTAAGATGGCGCTGATGGTATGCTCCATCTCGCTGGCCGGGGCAATGTATGGTTCTGTTAGATTTGAGGCGTCGGGCACCGGCAACGCTGTGCGATCAACTTTACCATTGACAGACAGGGGTAAGGCCGCCAGTTCCAGGTAAACTGTGGGTACCATGTAATCGGGTAGCTTTTCAGCCAGGTAGCTTTGCAACTGGCTCTGCCAGGAGGATGCATCCGGCTGTTGCCCATCCTGCAGCCACCGGCTCTGCTGTTCGAAGGTGATATGACCTCCCACCAGGCTGTGGATTAATCGATGGCTCGAAGTCAAACCCAGGACATCCGGCAATTCGGTTGCATCCAGGACACCGATGGGGCATAGACCTAGTTGATGCTGAGGGGCTTCCATCATCAATAATTGGCTGATGTAACCCGCCTCCAGCAGGCAGAATTCTAGCGACAACTCACCGTACATCGGCCGGATAGCCTCCATGTGTCCGATCAAGAACAGGGCGAAAGCGCCCTGCTCGAAGATGGGGCGATTAGTAACCACATAGCGGTCGGCCATACATTCATCGTCAGAAGCCAGCCACACTAACTGGTGTTGAGCCGGATGGTAATAGTAGTAGCCGCCGGCCAGATCGGTCACCCGCCCCGGCTTGATGTAAAGATAGGTCTGCACCGGATAGAGATTGCCGGCCGAAGGATAGCGATATTTGGGTAGCGGCGCATCCGCCAGCGGCATCTGACTCAGGCAGCTCAGGAAGATACTAAAATCGATTAGTGGGATAGACTCATCCACAAACTGACGGTAGCTCTGGCGGGATAAGTAGGTGGCTCGCCGCGTCGGGTCGAATTCAGGGGTAGGGAGAGACACCCTATTTTGAACTGAGTTATCAAACGAGCGAATCCCCGCCTGGGTGAGTTTAAATGCCAACCGCTCCACCGGTTCCAGTAGGACTCCAGCCTCGGCATCTGGCGAATAGGCTTCGGGCATCGGTTCAGGGTCGTTCTGCGCCGGCTCATCGAGTACGACATAGGCCACCAGTTGCTTATGGCCCTCACGGTCGCCCACAACGTTGACCACGGCCTCGTTGACGTGTGGATGCTGGCACAGATTGAACTCAATCTCGCCTAACTCGATGCGATGGCCAAGGATCTTGACCTGGAAGTCTTTCCGTCCCAAGATTTCTATATTTCCATCCGGCCAGTATCTTCCCAAATCGCCTGAACGATACAGCCGCTGTCCTGTCTCAGGATGGGTGATGAAACTAGCCTGCGTGCGCTCCTCATCACGCCAATAGCCACGCCCCAGACCTTCACCGGCTATGTATAGTTCGCCTGGCACCCAGGTGGGACAGGGTTCTAAATAATCAGTGAACACATCGTACCGGGCATTAGCCATTGGTTGTCCATAAGGGATACTGCGCCAATCTGGGTTGACCTCGCCGATAGGATAGCAAATATCCCAAACCGTCGTTTCCGTGGGGCCGCCGGCAGAAATGATCTCCACCTCCGGGAGCAGCCGTCTGAGCCGATCCGGCAGCATCACCGGAATGAAATCGCCTGATAAAATAATCCATCGCAGACTGGGAGGGATAACTACCGAAGCCGGATTATGCTCCAGATGCTCAATCATCATCTGCATGAACGCCGGCACAGAGTTCCACAGGGTTACACCTTGATCGACTATTAAGTCCACCCAATGAGCCGGATTTCGCTCGTGGGACGCCTCGGGTAAGACAATGGTTCCGCCCACAACCGACAGCATACAAAAGATGTCGAAGACAGAAAGATCGTGATGTAACGCGGTCAGGGCAATGGCTCGGTCTTCCGGCTTTAGCCCAAAGCGATTAGCGACATCGATCATGCGGTTAACAATATTACGGTGTTCGATCATGACCCCTTTGGGTTTACCTGTCGAGCCGGAGGTGTAGAGAACGTAAGCCAGGTCTTCCGGTTTTTGCACGATTTCTGGTGGAGGCAAGCCTTCATCAAATGGTTGTTGATCGACCGGCAGCCGTTGGATCTGCTCCGGCCATTCCTGGCTATGGTCAATCTTTGACTGAGTTAAAGCCAGTTTAACGTTTCCGTGTTCCAACAGATAATGCTGGCGTTCGATAGGTAGGTCAGGATCAATGGGTAGATAGGCCGCCCCTGACATCAAGATACCCATCACCCCTACAATTTGCTCCCAACCCTTTTTCATTACCACAGCCACCAACGTGTTGGGTCTGGCCCCATGAGTTCGCAGCCAGTGACCCACCTGATTGGCGCGAGCGTATATCTCCTGGTAGGTCAACTGGCCTTGAAGCCAGATCACAGCGGGCGCGTCCGCCCTGGTTGCGACTTGTTTCAGAAAGAGAGTATGCAGCATCTCATCTGGAAAGGGGACATCCGTTGCATTGATTTTGGCTCGTTGCGCCAGTTGCGTTAAGGGCACAAGGGAGCGAGAAGGTTCTACCCAGGTTGTTTGGTCAGTACTCAAGCGCTGCAACAAGCCGCAGTAGGCCTCGAACATCGAGTCCAGCAGGCCGAGGGGGAATTGTTCTTCCACCGCATCCCAGTTGAAGGTGAGGGTTCCATTTTCTTCCATCACCTGATGGTCCAACAACACTTGCGGGGTTTGCGTAATGTTATAGACCAATTTACCGCCAAATAAATTAAGCGAATAATTTGGCCCAACTTTGGATTTTAAGGGCAAAAAGCTGGAAAAAACAATCGGCATCAGCGCACTGCCCATACCGGCGCTTCTACGCCCTAACTCGCGGATGACCTGCACCCCGCTGAAAGCGCGATGGTCCAGGTCTTGCCACAGTTGCCGGTGTATCTGCTTGGCCCGCTCAATCAGCGGCCTCGATCCAGAGTTGTCTATTTCAACCAGGTTTGCTGAGGTGAAGTCGCCAATAATCTCATTGATTTGCGGATGAACCGGATTGCGATTGAACAAAGTCAAGTTAAGCGTGAATTGGGGTTGATTAGTCCAAGTAGTTAAGACCTGGGCAAAGGCAGCCAACAAGATAACTGAGGGTGTAACGCCGGCAGCGTTGGCCTGCTGCTGCAATGTTTGCCAACTGGCCGGGTCCAACCGGTTCGTACGACGCACAAACTGCGGCTGCGACAAGCCGGCTGGCAGGGGTTTAAGCGGGAGTTTTGGCGCCGGCGGCAAGGTATCGAGCCGTTTTAACCAGTAATCACGCGCCTGTTGATATATCTCAGTTTCCTTGACTGACTCTTCCCACAAAGCATAATCTCGATACGAAATATTTAGCGGGGTTAGCCGTGTTGTTGGCTCCTGATAGAGCTTCTCCCATTCTTGCAGCAGCTGAAAAAAACTACCTCCATCGAATGTGATTAGGGCTAAACTGAGATGAAGCCGGCAACATTGGGACCTCAAATGAGTCACTCGAATATCGAAAAGTGGCCACTCAGCTAACGGTAATACCTGATGAGACATTTCATCCAAAATCGCTTTCAGGTGCTGCTGTTGGGTTGTTTCATCTTGATCGACAAGATTAAATTCCTGGATTTGGTAATCTGGCACGGTTTCCAGAATTTGCTGTTGGCCTGTGGGTAACACTATCGCCCGCAGCATCTCGTGCCGATCGATCAACCGTTGCCAAGCCTGATTTAATCGTGGTATATCCAGACCAATACACTCAAACTCCAAATAGGCATGGTAGCCGTTATTCAATTCAAGCCCAGCCGTTTGCCCAAGCCAGAACGCCTGTTGGATGTCGGTCAAAGGAAAGGGCTGGTAACGCTGCTCTGTTAGGGGTCTGATCGGTGGTAAGGTTCGCGATTCGCCATGATCAGCCTTTAACCACGATAGAATTTCAACCTTGTTCTCGGCAATGGTATTTTGTAATTCAGAGGTGAGTGCTTCCTCTGGGCCTCGAATCCGGAGCCGGTCGCCATCGGCCCATAATTTGATGCCCTGTTGGGCCAGGTGGTCTAATAAGGGGGTCACAGTCATAGCACAATCTCCTTCATTTTGTCCTCGGGTGTGTCTTTAGAGACGGTATTAGAAACACGTTCGGGTCTGATTTCGGCCCGAATAAGTTGATCGATCAATATCGCAGCGAGTTGTTCGATAGAGGAGTCTATAAATGAAGTAGCGGGAAGATTTACGTTCAATTCAGTCCCAACGATATTTCTCAACTCTATACCCATGAGCGAGTCTAAGCCTAACTCCATCAATCGCTGGCGCGGATCAATTTGTTCCGGTGGACGCAACCCTAACACCCGGGCCGTTACGGCGCATAGATGCTGTGTCAACAGGATTTGACGCTCCTCAATGGATACTCGTTCCAGTTGCTGGCGCAACCCGGCCGGCTGGTCGAACCCTGGACTTTCATCCGGGGTGGGCTGACGATTAAACGCAGCGAAAAACGGCGATACGGTCATCGACCCGGTCAGGAACCTGGGCCAGTCAATAGGCATTACCCCGATTTGAGCCACGTCTTGCTGGAGAAGATAAGCCAAGACTTGCATCCCCTGTTCTGGGGAAATAATACCGAGGCCTTGCGCTACCAGGTGCTGTCGCTCACGCTGAACCATGTCGGCTGCAACGCCAACCTCAGACCAGGCTCCCCAATCGATGCTCAAGGCCGGCAATTTCTGCGCCCGCCGATAGTGGGCGAAAGCATCCAGGAAGGTATTCGCTGCCGCATAGTTGGCCTGTCCTCGACTGCCTAGCAGACCTGCGGCGGAGGAGAATAGGACAAAGAAATCAAGAGGCATATCCTGAGTCAGCCTATGCAGATGCCAAATTCCCCACACCTTCGGTCCTAGCACCTTGATAAAGCGGTCCCAGTTTTGATTCAAGAGAGCGCCATCATCCAGTAACCCGGCCGCGTGGACAATGCCTCGTAGGGGGTACCGCTCATCGATTTGGTCCAGAATGTCGGCCACCTGCTCTTGATCCATAATATCAGCCTGAGCCACAGTTACCTCTGCCCCCATCTGGGCTAGCTGGTCGAGCTGAGGCTGGATTTCCGGCTTGGGCCGGCTACGTCCCAGCAACACCAGACGTTTGGCTCCTTGCGTTACCAGCCAGCGCGCTACCAACAGACCCAGGCCACCCAGCCCTCCGGTAATCAAATATGTCCCGTCCGAGGAACACCGGATTGGCTGCGTCGTCTGTGGCTTGAACCGAGTTAACCGGGCCACGTAGCGCTGCTCGTTACGAAAGGCGACCTGATCTTCGTGTGATTTGAACGGCGACTTTGCTGTTATCTCGGTACAAAGGGTCGCCGCCTGCCCTTCCAGCGTTAAGTCCGCATCCAAATCAATACGCACATTGTGGAATTCGGGATGTTCCAGGCCAATTACGCGGCCCATACCCCACAGCGAAGCCTGGACAAAGCCCGTGACCTGATCGCTATCCCTCACCGCCTGCGCCCCACGCGTCACTACCCACAAACCAGGTGGCTCGGTCCTGTCCCGCAGCAGCGCCTGTACCAAATGTAGAACCGTACCACAGCCTCGCCTGGAGACCTCTTCCAGGTTGGCTGTACTATGAATGGGTGGCTCATCCAAGCCCCACAGATGAACCACCCCCTGTGCATCCGGTACCGCCTCAAGCAAGCGCCGGTAATCTGCTGGCGAGTCGGGCTGGATCTGGAATGTTTGTTCATTTATTTTCTGATACTCGCTGCCTGCATAAACCAGGTACGACTGCCCACCTCGACGGTGCAGTTGTGCAGCCAACGCATCACCCAAGCCTGACTTATCGGCTAATAGTAACCACGGCTGGTCTTGGATCGGCATCGTCTCAGGTCTGCGGGCGATGATCACAGTTTGTCCCAGGGAAATATTTGCGGCCGGCTTATCCGGAATTAAACTCACCGACTGGAACCCGCAATCGAGCAGTTGTTGCCGCCACTGATCGGCGGTTAGTAGGGGATGGTTGCGACGGCTGTCGGCAAAACGCCACCAGCCATCGGTCAGGCCAAAGGTCAAGTCCAGCCAATGGTTACGACCTGTCGCTTCCAACAGCACCAGCAGTCCCCCCGGTGCCAACAACTGCTGCACATGGCTTAACGTCTGCGCCAAGTCCTGAGTGGCATGCAACACATTTGCTGCCACCACGATATCGTATTGGTGCGGGGCAAACCCCTGATCGTCCGGCGGCTGCTCGATATCCAGGGCCTGGTAGTGCATAAAGCCATACTCGGCGAACTTTGCCCGCGCCTGGGTGGTGAAACTCGTGCTGATGTCGGTGAAGACGTACTCGGTCTGTTCTGGCGGCAGGTGGGGTAACACATGGGCCGTGGTTCCCCCGGTGCCGGCACCCACTTCCAGAATGCGCATGCCACGTTCTGGGGAAAGTCCCTCAATAGCGATTCGGATCGCTTGCTGAACCAGGTGATTCATCACCTGAGCGCCGGGCGATGTCTGATAGATGTCGGCCACAGTTCGGGTATCGCCGTCCGGGAAGATCAATTCTAGTGGGTCTTGCTCACTCCACAGCGCTTCAGCCAGCATCTCGCCACACCGTTCTAACAAGGCCAGTTCGGCCTTGGCCAGGGCACCATACTGCGTCATCAGCAGCGACATCTGTTGTTGTGGATTACGCATCGTGGGAGCCTGCATAACCTGCCAGGTTTCGTCACGTTGAAGCAAAATCCCTTCCTCAGCCAGAATGGTTAGCAGCCATTCCAACAATCGATGGGACTGAGGAAGCACCCCCAGTTGCCGGGCAATCTGTTCGGTCCGCCAGCGGTCTCCCACCTGGAAGGTGAAGCCGGTTTTGGTCACAGCCGCTAATACGTAGTCAAGACCCACTGCTTCTAGCTGCGCTTGCATTTCTCCATATCGACTCAGGTTAGCCTCAGTCAGCAGCTCTTCCGCAGTCAGGGTCAATCGACGCTGTACTACCTCAAGCGCCGGTAAGTAGTCAGGCGACAGGCCAAACACAGCACGTGGTTCCCAGTCAACCGTATAAAGCCACTGTTTGGGAGCATAATCGACGTAACGACCCAGCGTCGTCAGGATGGCCTCATTTTCATGCCGAAGTTCTTCTTCTGAGAGATGGCTTTGCTTTTGCGCGGTGAGCAAAACGTAGCTGGCTAATCCCTCGCCCAACATCCTGCCCAGACGATCATAAGATTGGAACGCGGTTCTTACGAAATCGTCTTGATTTATTACGGGTAGCTCTGCCAGATGCTCTGTAAATTCGGGATCATAGAGAAAGTTGGCCATTTCGGTACTGATATCTATGCCCCTGACGAGTCGTAAATGGTTGTGCGAAAGCAGATCAACCCATATTTGTTGGGTACTGAAAAAGGATGGTGGATTGTCATATTCGATGGGGAAATCTGTATTCGCCACAAAATCAGCCAAAATCAGTACCCCATTTTCATTCAGATGCCGGTCGATGTTGGCAAAGAGTGCCGGCTTATCCTGAATATGATGAGCCACTTCAAAGCCGAAGATGACATCAAACATCCCTGGGAAGTCGTCCCGGGCGCTATCACGGTTGAAAAGTTTAATTCGTTCTTGCAAACCCTGTGCTTCAATCCGCCGGGTCGCAACTTTTTTTTGTTCGGTTGATATGGTGTACCCCGCCAAGTTGAGATGCCGGTGTTGTTGAGCCAGGGTAATCAGATCTAACCCATAACCACTACCGAAATCAAACACATTCACACTGGATGAGAAATCTACATCTGAAAAGAGCAGCTCTCTCAGCTCCCGCTGCGCCGCCAAACTCAGTTGATAATGTTCCGGATACTTTTGTGGCTCAAGCCAAGCCCTCACCCAGGAAAAGCCGGGCACAATTTCAGGGAATGGGCCAAAATTCAGATAGGTCTCATTGAAGAAATGTTGGTTCATATTGGGAGTAATATTACTGGTTCTGTCATAGAACTCGGCCACCCGGTGCGGTTGATGCTGTTTCATGAGCAGTTTGAGCAACTTGGGGGCCAGTTCCATCTCACCGGCCGTCAGCGCTCCGGCCTCTTGCAGCAGTTGGGTTAATTGATGTGCATCACCTCGATCCAAAGCGCGAACAACTGGACTACCTGTCACTTTCTGTTCCGGGTGTCGGCTTTGGGCCGGCTGGACCCAATAACGCTGGCGCTGGAAAGGATAAGTTGGCAAGGTTACCCGGCGACGACCATAGCCTTGGTTGAAGCCGGCCCAGTCAATCTCTGCCCCCCGGACATACATCTGTCCCAGGCTTGTCAACATCTGCTGCCAATCACTGTGCCCCTGGCGAAGGCTTGGCAACCATTGGATAGGGGATTGTTCATCTATTTTTTTCTGTTCCAGCAAGCAGCGCTGCCCCATCCCCAGCAAAATTGGCTGGGGACCAATTTCCAGGAAGATGTCAATACCTTGCTCGTGCAGCGTCCCCACGCTATCGGCAAACTGCACCGTTTCTTGGGCCTGATGCACCCAATAGGCCGGCTGCGTCATCTCGTCCATCGCCAGTTTGCCCGTTACATTCGACACCAGGGCGATTTGGGGTGACGAGTAAGTGATTGTTTGCGCCACCTGGCCAAAGTCGGCTAACATGGGGCCGATCAGCGGTGAATGGAAGGCGTGAGAGACGGTCAACTGACGTGTCTCGATACCGTTCGCTGCTAATGACTCAACAATCGCCCGTATCTGCTCGCGCTGACCGGAAATGACTACATGCTGCGGGCCGTTGACGGCTGCAATGGACACGCCGGCGCTGTATGGCGCAATGGCCATCTTCACTTGGGCCTTATCGGCGAATGCGGCTACCATTTCTCCTGTTTGGGGCAACGCCTGCATTAGCCGGCCGCGTTCCCCAACCATTTTCATACCATCCTCCAGACTAAAGACACCAGCCACGCACGCCGCTGTATATTCACCCAGGCTGTGCCCCATCACTACCGTCGGCTCAACCCCCCACGACTGCCACAGTTTGGCTAACGCATATTCCAGGGCAAATAATGCTGGTTGGGTGTAGGCCGTTTCATTGATTTTGGATGTTGGGATGGGGGTTTTGGTTTGATGAGGGGGATAGAGGATATTGGACAAAGAAATTTGTTCATCATTCATGATGAATTGTTTATTGTCCAAGAGTATCTCATCACACCGCTCTAGCGTTCGGCGGAAGGTCGGTTGCGTCTGATAGAGTTCTCGTCCCATTTCTACATACTGCGCCCCCTGTCCGGTGAAGAGAAAGGCAATGCGTGGCGTAGTTTGATTGGGAGCAATGTGGCCCCGGCTTACACTAGAATCCGTCTTACCCTGGGTGAAGGTGGTAAGTTTAGCCTGCATCTGTTGGTGTGAGTTGGCAATGAGGCTTAGCCGGTGGGCATAATGAGATCGACCTGTGCTGGCCGTACAGCTAATATCGGCCAGATCTGTCTCCGAATGCATAGTCAGGAATTTGCTGTATTGCGCAGCCAGATCGATCAAGGCCTGTTTACTTTTAGCTGAGAGTGTCAACAGATGCCACGGTCGAGTTGCTTCGGGAACGGCGTCTACATCTGGCGCTTCTTCCAAGATCACATGAGCATTGACTCCACTTAATCCGAACGAGCTAACCCCGGCCAGGCGTGGTTTTTCTGAGGTCCAATCCGTAAGTTCAGTTGGCACTTTAAGTGGGATCGTCTCCCAGGATATGTGAGGATTCGGAGCCTTGAAATGTAAATGAGCCGGAATCTGTTTGTGCTTTAGCGATAAAACCGTCTTAATTAGACCGGCTGTTCCGGCAGCAGCCTCCAGATGGCCAATATTGGTTTTTACCGAGCCAATCAAGAGCGGCGCTGGTCGATCTTTACCCCCTAATACTTCGTTGAGTGCATTTACTTCGATGGGATCGCCCAGGGAGGTTCCGGTGCCGTGAGCTTCAATATAGCTCAATTCTTTGGCCTCTACTTTGGCCGCCGCTAGAGCCTGACGCAACAGCTTTTCCTGGACCGGACCATTAGGGACCGTTAAGCCACCACTGCGCCCATTATGATTAACGGCTGAACCTCGGATCAAGGCCCAGATGGCATCGCCATCGGCCAATGCATCCGACAGACGTTTGAGGACAACGATGCCACAGCCCTCGCCACGTCCGTATCCGTCGGCTGTGGCATCAAATGTCTTGCAGCGACCATCGGGGGCAATAGCCCGCATTTTGGTTAGAATGATGTTGAGATCGGGGATGAGAATCAATGATACCCCTCCCGCCAGGGCTAAATTGCATTCCCGGTCGCGCAAGGCCCGACAAGCCAGTTGCGTTGCCACCAGCGATGAAGAACAGGCTGTGGCTACGACCATACTTGGCCCCTGTAACCCCAAAACATAAGACAAGCGCCCGGCCGGAAAACTAATACCAACACCGGTGGCCAAGTGGGCGTCTGAAAAATCAGTATGAGGCTGAACCGGGTTGAGTTGGGTGTAATCAGTCGTCATTAATCCTATGAAAACACCCGTCTGGCTGCTCTGCAATCGGTCCAAAGGTACGTTGGCGTTTTCTAACGCTTCAACGGATACCTCCAACAGCAGCCGCTGCTGGGGATCCATACTTGCGGCTTCGCGCGGAGCAATTCCAAAAAAAGAGGCATCGAACGTATCAACAGAGTCTAGAAACCCACCCTGCCGAACAAACATCTTGCCTGGAGTCGCCGGATCTGCGTCGTAGTAGGCGTCAATGGCCCAGCGATCCTGCGGAATGTCTCGGATGGCGTCGCCCCCATTAGCTAGGAACTGCCAAAAACTTTCCGGATTGTTGGCGCCTCCCGGAAAACGACAGCCAAGGCCGATGATGGCAATGGGTTCAGTTCGGGCCTGTTCCACAGCGTCCAGGCGTTTCCGCATCTCTTTTAGGGCGTAGGTCGCTCGCTGGAGCGGAGATAGCTGGTCGATCCTCATCGGATTATGATTCATCTTGTAAACTAACCCTCCTTATCCTGCGATAGCAAGGCGTTGAATTCAGCATCAATTACGGCTGTCAATTCATCATCTGAAAGCTGGTTAATCTCAGCCAGCCGGGCTGGATCTAATTCATCGCCGGTTTTTGGAGACATATCCTCTGAAACTTCTCCGAACATCTTGCTCATAAGAAATTCGGTCAGCGCGTCAAGCGTTGGATAATCGAAAATAACAGTTGAAGGCAAGCTGTATCCCAAGTCAGTTTCAAGTCGTTTTTTAAGCTCAAGCGCCAGCATGGAGTCGATGCCCAAATCGAATAGTGGCTGTTGGGAGCCGATCATCTGATCCGATCTTAGCCCGATCACCTCTACAAGCCGACCGTGTAAGTAGGCGTTGAGGACAGCATACCGCTCATTGGCCGAGATCGCCTTGAGTTGCTCATATATCTCTGCCGGTCTGGCCCTACGCTGGACCGCAGGCAAATCTATCTTTTCATAGAATGATGACTCGGTCTGTGGGTTCTTTAGAAATATTGACCAGTCAACGGATAATATCCCCACTTGGGCTGCCTCTTGGTTCAGACATTCACGTAACACGCTTCGGCCTTGCTCAGGTGTGATCGGGTTCAGGCCTCGTTCGTGCCACCAATCCCGTCGCCCTTGGCTGCTCTCGGCAGCCATCCCGGCTTCGGCCCAAGGGCCCCAATTGATACTCAAGCCCGGCAGCCCTAGCCTATGTCGATGGCTCATCAATGTGTCCATAAAGGCGTTAGCTGCGACGTAATTGCCTTGCCCCGCGGAACCCAACCAGGCCGCCATCGATGAGAAACAGATGAAAAAGTCTAGGGGGTAGGCTTGACTCAAGTTGTGTAGGTGCCAGGTGCCTCTCACCTTAGGGGCCATAACCTTAGCAAATCGTTCCGGAGTTTGCCGGCTTAATACACCATCATCCAATATGCCGGCGGCATGGATAATGCCCCGCAGCGGCCCCTGAGCCTCACAGGTCTGAAGTAGCCGGGCCACCTCTTCAGGCTGGCTCACATCAGCCTGGATGACGTGAACCTTAGCTCCGGCTTCCTTCAAGAGACGAATCTGCGCCCGGTCATTCTCGCCCTTCAGCCCACCCCGTCCGGCCAGGATTAAATGACCGGCTCCTGCTGCGGCCAGTTGCTGAGCGACCTGTCGTCCCAGTGCTCCCAATCCGCCCGTAATTAAATAACTTCCGCTTTGCTGTAGCTCGATGGCCCGGCTGCTTTCTTTGGCCCGGCTCTCGTGCCATCGGGCCAAACGGGCTACATAACGTATTCCTTGACGATAAGCCACTTGAACATCAGTCGTATTGCTCCTAAACTCGGTCAACAGCGCTTGTATATCAGACTTGACATCCACTCCTGCCAGGTCCACACAGGTACAATGTAGTTGGGGATATTCCGTCCCGATTGTTAGACCCAATCCCCATAGTGCCCCCTGTGCCGCCGCCAGTCCTGTTGTTTGAGAGGAGTCAATTACCGGATCCTGGGGCTGTTGCGGAGGCACTTCTACGTTTTGGCAGCCTTCAGTCACCAACCAGAGACGCGCGGCTGTATCAACTTTTTCTAAGGCCTGGACTAATCGGAGTGCTTCACTGCACAGTTTCTCGGCCATATCGGGAACCGTACTAACTGCGCCGGTCATTGGCTCGGTCTCTGCCAGTAAGACAATGCCATCCCATCCATTCCAGCCGTCTGTGTAGGGTGCAGCCTGTAGCAGCTTCTGCAAATCGTCCGTTTGATCTGGGTTCGTGACCAGCACTGCCTGTGCTCCCAAGTCTTGCAGTTGGGTAGCAAGGACCTCACCCATGCCATCAGGGTGGCCAATAATAAGCCAATTCCCCATAATGCCCGACGACTCGCCGGATTTATTCTGAACGGGCTGATCCTGCCATTCGATGGTATAGCCAAGCCGTTTTAGATACCACTGCCGACTACGAATCGCTGCCGGAGGTACAGACCGAAGGGTAAAACCCGTCATCGCCGCTACCAGTTGCCCCATGGGATCAAGTAGTTGGATATCCCACTTTTTCTCCCCCACTTGTTTTACATAACCCCAAAGGAGGTGGTGATCGACGGAACCATAAAAGCGAAATGTCTCAATGCTAAAGGGGATAACGGTGTCAATGACCCCCTCGTTGAGCGTGGCGGCCGCTGTCAGTTGGGTACAGGCGTCAATCAGACCGGGATAAAGTTGGTAGCCGGTCACGCTATCAATAACTGTCGGCAAGCGGAGGCGACCTAGCGTTTCATCTGGACCAATCCAGACTGCATCAATCCAACGAAAGCAAGGCCCGTACCTGATTTCTACCATTTTATGGAAAGCATCATAGAAAGCTTCGTGGGTCAATAACTTAGTACAGCGTTTCTGAACGGTCTGGATGACAAGCGGCGCCGGATTATCCGACTGGCCGATGATGATCTGACCCAGGGCATGGGTGACCGGCTCGTCATTGTGAGCGTTCTTTTCAGTGCTGATAACCTGAAAGGTCGTTGTGCCGGCCTCAAGGCGAATTAGCAACTGAACCGTTCGGATCTCGTGTTCGGCCAACACCAGGGCTTGTGGAAACACAATATCTTCCAGCCGACACGGTGATTCGTCGAAGGCTAGCTCAATCGCACTCAGTACCATCGAGATGTGGCTCATGCCTGGTACCACCACTTGTCCAAAGACATGATGGTCGGCCAGGAAAGGCACTGTTTCGAGACTGTACTCGGTCTCGAAAATGCTCCCTTCGATCAACGGCGAGGCAACCATCCGCTCGATTAGTGGTCGTAGTATCTCGCTCTTGGGCTGGTGTGGTGGTCCATCGCCCCAGTATCTTTCTCGGGCAAACGGATACGTCGGCAGACTGATGCGTCTGGGCTTTTGCTGACCATACAAGAGGGACCAGTCAATTTGCACTCCCGACACCCACAGATGAGCTAGTCTATCGAGGTCCCTCTCATCCAAAGCCACTTGGATAAAGGCTGCCCCAGCCTTACCGCCGATAAGTGTCTCTGAATTGAAGTCAGTCGTCATGGTCTGACCAGAGTAGATCCGTTCAGTAGCGTTTTGTTTCTGGGCGTACTGTCTTAACCGCTCAACCAATTCCTCGATACTGGATACAACCGAAGCCAGCCGGCACGCCATCGCCTCACGGCCCACCTGCAAGGTGTAGGCCAGCTCGATCAAAGACACATCCGGATTGGCTTCAAGATAGGAAAGGAGTTTCTGAGAATACGCCCTGAGCCGCTCTTCATTCGTGGCCGACAGCACAAT